>NZ_MNRT01000033.1:0-38695 GCF_001916075.1 Clostridium sp. 29_15 | reverse complement strand
AACAAGGAATAAAAAGTAGAAAATATCCTTGGAATCTATGAGTTCAAAGAATATTTTCTTAAATAACTATCTGTAAAAATTAATTATTCAACAACCTATTATAAAATAAAAACCAATCAATAATTCCCCCACAAATTAATATTGTTAGTGTAATAAATAACATAACCATTTCATATGAAAAGATTTTATATTTTTTCTTCCATTCATTAATATATTTCATTGGCTTTTCTTTCTTCTTTTTCATCAAAAGCATTGCTACTAATATCATTCCAAATGCTCCAATACAAATAAGCACTGTCTTTATTCCACATACAATATTAACTATATTTCCTTTATACATAAATACACACATTATTGATATTGCTATGGATATAATTGCAGATATTGTTATTCCAATAGCTATACATCTAACTATATCCTTAAATAGTTCACTTATCTTTTTCATTTGTATCACCTATCTTATATTTTAGTCATATAAATGACATGCTACATAATGGTCTTTTTCAACTTCTTTAAATAAAGGAGATTCTTTCTTACAAATATCCATACATTTACTACATCTTCCTTGGAACTTACATCCTGGAGGAGTGTTTATTGGACTTGGTACATCTCCTTCAAGCATTATTCTTTGTCTGCTTTCCTCCACATCTGGATCTGCTATTGGAATAGCTGACATAAGGGCTTCAGTATATGGATGTTTAGGATTTGAATACAATGCTTCCGATTCAGCAAGTTCAACCATACTTCCTAAGTACATAACAGCAACTCTATCTGATATATGCTTTACCATAGCTAAATCATGAGCTATAAAAAGATAAGTAAGTCCTAGTTCTTTTTGAAACTTAATAAGCATATTTGCTATTTGCGCTTGAATAGAAACATCAAGGGCAGATATAGGCTCATCACAAAGGATGAATTTTGGTTCTACAGCAAGTGCTCTAGCGATACCTATTCTTTGTCTTTGCCCACCTGAAAATTCATGAACAAATCTATTGGCATGTTCTTTATTTAATCCAACTTGTTCTAATAGTCTATATACTCTTTCACTTCTCTCTCCCTTGCTTTTTGCAAGTCCATGAATATCAATACCTTCTGCTATAATATCTGCAACTGTCATTCTTGGATTTAAAGAAGCATATGGATCTTGGAAAATTATTTGAACTTCTTTTGTAAAGTCCTTCCTATCTTTTCCTTTTAATCCATGAACACTTTTTCCTTTATAAAAAACTTCCCCGTCTGTCTTATCATACATTCCAATTACAGTTCTTCCGCAAGTAGTCTTACCACACCCTGACTCTCCAACAAGCCCTAAAGTTTCTCCTTCTCTAACAAAGAAAGAAACATCATCAACTGCTTTTAAAGTAGCACCTCCACCAACTTTAAAATGTTTTTTTAAGTTTTTAACTTCTAGTATTACATTTCCATCTTTACCCATTAATCTCTACCTCCAATAGCTAATTCCAAAACAGCGCTTGGAACTTCTTCATTGTATAACCAACATTTTGCAACGTGTCCATCTTCAAAATTATATTCTGCCGGTTCTTCTTCTAGGCATATATTCATACAATGCTTACATCTCTTAGCAAATCCACATCCTTTAGGAGGTGCTATTAAATCTGGAGGTGTTCCTGGTATAGTCTCAAGAATTTGTTTCCCTTTCCATTCTAACTTAGGCACTGCATTTAATAATGCCCATGTATATGGATGCTTAGGATTATAGAATATCTCTTTTTTAGTTCCTCTTTCTATAATTTGTCCTGCATACATAACTGCTATCTTATCAGCCATTCCTGCAACAACACCAAAATCGTGTGTTATCAATATTACTGATGTATTTAATCTTTCTTTTAAGTCATTTATAAGCTCTAATATCTGCGCTTGTATTGTAACATCTAGAGCTGTTGTTGGCTCATCAGCTATTAATATTTTAGGCTCACAAGCAACTGCTATAGCAATCATAGCTCTTTGCCTCATACCACCTGAAAATTCATGTGGATATTGATTAATTCTTTTTTCAGCATTAGGAATTCCTACAAGTTTTAATATTTTTATTGCTTCTTCTTTTGCAGCCTTTTTATTCATATGTCTATGAATAATTAAGTTCTCCATTATTTGCTTACCAATTTTCATTGTTGGATTTAGAGAAGTAAGTGCATCTTGGAATATCATTGCACAATCTCCACCTCTAAACTCTCTAATCTTTTTCTTATCATAATTTAAAATATTTTCACCATTAAAAAGTATTTTACTGCATTTTTTAATTTCACCTTGTGGTGCTTCAACAAGTCTCATTATGGCTCTTGAAGTAACACTTTTACCACAACCTGATTCTCCAACAATAGCTAAAACTTCACCTTTATCTACAGAAAAATAAACTCCTCTAACTGATTGTACTTCTCCTGCATAAGTATGATAAGATACCTTTAAATCTTCAACCTCTAACATTGGAGTGTTCTTCTTTTCATTATTTGTATTGTTCATAGTTTCTTCCTCCTATTGTCTAAGTTTTGGATCTAAAGCATCTCTAAGCCCATCCCCCAATATATTAAATGATAATATTAAAAGTACTAATACTATAGTTGGGAATAATAATTGATATGGATAAAAAGACATACTTGCTTGTCCAGATGATAATAATGAACCTAAACTAAATCTTGGTGTTGTTAATCCTAATCCTAAGAATGCAAGCGATGTTTCCGCAACAATTACTGCTGGTATTGTTTGTGCAACATCAAGAATAATAAGACCAATTGTGTTAGGTAATAAATGTTTAATTATTATTCTCATTGTAGATGCTCCTAAAGCTTCTGCTGCTAATACATATTCACTTTCTCTTAATTGAAGTACCTTACCTCTTACCATTCTGGCAGTTCCTGTCCATCCAGTTATACATAAGGCAATCATCAGTGGTAAATATCCATTTCCTAAAACAACTATTATTATTAATGTAACAATTAAATAAGGAATACTGTTTAAAACTTCTACTACCCTCATCATAATTTCATCAACATAGCCACCAGTATAAGCCATTATTCCTCCATATAAACATCCAATTACCACATCAATTAATGTAGCAAATAATGCTATAAGAAGTGACTTTCTAGTACCTATACATACTCTTGTGAATAAATCTCTACCTAAGTTATCAGTTCCAAACCAAAACTCTGAACTTGGTCCTTTGTTTTTTGCTGATGTAACAATTGTTAAATAATCTAAATTTTTAATATGAGGTCCTATGATAGCAATAATTGTCACTAGCACTAATACTACTAAAGCTACCATTGCTACTGGATTCTTTTTTAATCTTCTCCAAGCATCCTTCCAATAGCTTATATTAGGTCTCACAACTTCTTCACTATTTAATTTAGACAAATCTACTAATTCAAATCTCTTATCTTTTACCTTTTCCATTAGTTTGTCCCCCTACTTTGCTAGATTTATACGTGGATCAACCAATGTATATAATATATCTGTTATAAAAATAGCTATTATATAAATTGTTGCTGAAAATATAGTTAATCCCATTACTATTGGTACATCTCTTTGATTTACTGCACTTATGAAGTATTTACCTATTCCAGGAATAGCAAATACATTTTCAATGAAAAATGCACCTTCCATTATCCCTGAAACAGTAACTGGTAATACTGTAACTATTGGAATAAATGAATTTCTAAGCACATGCTTACGTACTATATTCGCTTCTGATAAACCTTTAGATCTAGCTGTAAGTGTATATTCTTGATTTATACAATCAAGCATACTTGTTTTTGTAAGCCTACAATAATATGCTAGATAAATACCTGCACCAGCTATTGTTGGTAGTATAGTATATTTCCATCCACCAAACCATAATTCTTTACCGCTAGCCCATCCTACTATTGGGAAATCAAAAACAGCTCCCTTAGTTAGATATTTTTGTAGTAATAAAGCTAAAACTATTACAGGAACTGATTTTAATAACATTGACCCAACTAAAATTATGTAATCAATTATTGTATTACGCTTCATTGCTGCTATTGTTCCTAAAAGAATTCCTAGTGTCACACCTATTACTATTTGTTGTAATCCAAGCCTTGCTGAAACAGGAAGCTTACTTGCAATAATTCCTGAAACTGTATCTCCTGCTTGTACAATAGATTCTCCAAAATCTCTATTTACTATATAATTTTTAAGCGTTACTACATACCTTTCTAATACAGGCTTATCATAACCATACTTTGCCAAAACCCTTTCTTGTGTAGCAGCTGGCAGCTTATTGATCTTTTGACTTAATGCATTACCTGGAACAGCTGATAATAGAAAAAATGTTCCTGAAGCTACAAGAAAAAGTGTTAAAACCATCTCACAAAACCTTCTTAATATATATCTTGTCATTAATTTTCACACCTCTTTATTTTATTAATGCATATCAGCTCAGCTGATATGCATTAAATTCTATTTTTTAATTTTTATTTATCTTCAACTGAAGCCCATCTAAATTCTATATTTGGTCCAAACTCTGGATATTGTAGATTTTTAATATTCTTTTGAACTACTGAATATGTGTCATAGTAGAATATTGGTGATATAACTGCATCTTCATCAACTAAAATATTTTCCAATTTTGAATAAGTTTCTAATCTCTTAGTATTATCATTTTCACCTGCTAATGAAGTTACTAAATTATCATATTCTTCACTTGCATATCCTGTATGATTATTAGAACCATCAGTTACCCACATATCAAGGAATGTCATTGGATCATCATAATCTGCTGACCAACCAGTTAACACAAAATCAAACTCTTGATTATTATACATATCTATGAATAATGCCCATTCATTTTGAACTTTAATATCAATATTTATTCCAAGCTTAGTTTCAATTTGTTGTTGTATCCATTCATTTTCAATAGTACCATCTTCAGAATCACTTTGTGATAGGTAAGTTAATGTATATTGACTTAAATCATCAGTTTGAAGTCCTAATTCAGCAAGACCTTCTTTTAATAATGCTTTAAGCTCATCACTATTGTTATTATATTTAGTAATGTCATCTGTTAATGGTTCATCTACTTGCTCTCTATAGAAATCTCCATCAAAATCAACATCTAGAGGAACATATCCTGCTGCTGCATTATATCTACCCTTAATTTCTCCTACATACTCATCTCTATCTAAAGCCAAACCAATTGCTTTTCTAACCTTAGCACTCTTTAACATTCCATTTCCATTTTCACTATCTTGGTTAAATGCTAAATAAAATACTGAAGGTGCATTACCTGTTATTAATTGACAATCTCCTTCATCTGCTAATGAATCGTATTTATCAATATATTCAATTAATTTAAGCCCCATATTATCTATTTCTTTTGACTCAAATAATTGAGCTCTTGTAGCCATTTCCTTAATATATGTTGCATTAATTTGCTCTAACTTAACATTATCAGCATCCCAATAGCTATCATTCTTAACAAGTACTTCTTTATCCATATTATCCCATTCCGTTAGTTTAAATGGTCCACAATAAACATTATTTTTATAATCACTTGAGTAATTATCACCTAATTTTTCAATTATATCTAATCTAACTGGCTTAAATACAGTATATTGTAACTTAGATAAAAAGTATGGAACTGCTTCTTTTAATTTTATTTCTAACGTACTATCATCAATAGCCTTTATTCCAACATTATCAGCTGAACCACCATTTAAGTTATAATCTTCTGCACCAACTATGTCATAAGCAAAGAAAGCATATTGGAATGCATTATCAGGATTTAATAATCTTAAAACTGAATCAACATAATGTTGAGCTACTACTGGCTCTCCATCTGACCATTTATTATCTCTTAAATGGAATGTCCAAGTTAATCCATCTTCTGAAGTATCCCAACTTTCAGCCCCTGCTGGTTTAATTTCATCTCCATTTCCATCATTATAAATTCTTACAAGACCTTCTTGTAAAGCTCCTAGTAATGTAGTTGTTTCTGCATCAGAACAATCATTAACATCTAATGTAGCCGCTTGCATATATAAAGTATTTAATACTTGCTGGCTATCAGAAGAGCTTGTACCTCCATTATTTTTACTTTCGTCTTCACTACTTCCACATCCAACAAAAGCTGTTACTACTAATGAACTAGCTAAAAGTAATGATAAAATTCTCTTTTTGTTCATAAATATACCCCCCATTAATTTAAATATATAGTAAAAAGTTATATATGCACTTTAATAATACAATATATTATCTTTTTCTATTTTTACCTATTTATATTTATTTTTAACTTATTTGGTAATATTTTATATCCGCTTTATTAACTTGTCAATATTTTTCTTTATATGTTAATAATTTACTAAATATTTATACAACGCTATTATTTTTTCAAAATTCTTTATTTTCATAATATTCATTACCTTTACTTTTCTTTATGCTATAATTTAGTTACTTTTATTTATTTAAAATACATACACATTCTCCCATAACCCATATGGCTGAGAATTGTCTTGAAAGGAGTTTTTATATAATGTCTAGTAAATTTTACTTGCACCAAGGGAAAAATAAAAAAGCTGAAAATGGTCGTCCTTGGATATATATTGATGAAATAAATGAATATGATGGTGATTATGAAAATGGAGATATTGTTGAAGTGTATAATCACAAGAATTATTTCATTGGAAAAGGATACATAAATGATCAAAGTAAGATAACAATTAGAATAATGACTAGAGATATAAACGAAGAAATTGATGAGGAATTCTTTAAAAGAAGATTTGCTGCTGCATGGGATTATAGACAAACTGTAATAGATACATCTTCTTGTAGATTTATCTTTGGTGAAGCTGACTTTCTACCTGGACTTACAATAGATAAGTTTAATGATTACTACGTCATTCAAATATCAACTTTAGGAATGGATCAATATAGGGATTTAATAGTTAAAATACTTGTTGAAGAATATAATGCTAAAGGTGTATATGAAAGAAGTGATATAAAGACTAGAGAAATCGAAGGCTTAGAGCAAAGAAAAGGCTTCTTAACTGAACCTTTCAACACAGATGTTGAAATAATTGAAAATGGTGTTAAGTACATAGTTGATATTGAAAACGGACAAAAAACTGGATTCTTCTTAGACCAAAAAGAAAATAGAGCTGCTATACATAAGATTTGTAAAGGAAGAGACGTTTTAGACTGCTTTACTCATACAGGGTCTTTTGCTTTAAATGCTGGTATAGCTGGTGCAAAATCAGTACTTGGAATCGATGTTTCTCAACATGCTGTTGATTGTGCAACTAGAAATGCTGAACTTAACAATTTACAAGATATTGTAAAATTTGAATGTCATAATGCATTTGATGTCCTTGGTACATGGTCAAGAGAAGGTAAACAATATGACGTTGTAATATTAGATCCTCCTGCTTTCACTAAATCAAGAGGAACTGTTAATGCTGCCATCAGAGGATATAAAGAAATAAATCTTAGAGGTTTAAAAATGGTTAAACCTGGTGGATATTTTGCAACTTGTTCATGTTCTCATTACATGAGTGAAGAACAATTAAAGAAAACAGTATTAGAAGCTGCTCATGATGCACGAAGAACTTTAAGACAAATAGAAGTTAGAACTCAAAGCTGTGACCATCCAATCCTTTGGAACTCAGATGAATCTTACTACTTAAAATTCTTTATCTTCCAAGTAGTCTAAATAAGTGATTAACTCCAAAAAAAGATATCCAATTAATTTGAAATTAAATTGGATATCTCTTTTTGTAAATTTTTAACTTCATCTGTACTTGTGCTGTAGACAACATAATTTATTAAATTATCAATTTTCAATTATTAATTATTTAAAGTTTTTCCCTTGCCATATATCTCTATCTACAAGTGCTTTATCAATAGCATTTAACACTTCCCATTTCTTAAGACTCCACATTGGTCCAATAAGCGTTGCTCTTGGAGCATCTCCTGTAAGTCTATGTACAACCATATCCTCTGGAATCATAGATATTCCCTCACAAATAAGGTCTATATAATCTTCTTCACTTAATAACTCAAATTCTCCATTATAATATTGCTCAGCCATCTTTGTATACTTCATTAAATGTAGTAAGTGGAATTTGATTCCTTGTGCCCCACTATGAGCTATGTAATCTATTGTCTTAAGCATATCTTCTTTTGTTTCTCCAGGAAGTCCAAATATAGAGTGAACAACAACTTCTATCCCTCTATCCTGTAATTTCTTTATACCTTCTTTAAAAACTTCAAATTTATATCCTCTATTAAAATTTTCTGCAGTTTCATCATTAATAGTTTGTAGCCCTAATTCTACCCATAAGTAAACCTTCTTACTCATTTCTTCTAATAGCTCAAGTACATCATCACCTAAACAATCTGGTCTTGTTGCTATGGATAAAGCAACAACATTTTCTTCTTCTATAGCTTGACTATATTTTTCCCTTAACTCTTCTATTGGTGCATATGTATTAGTGTACGCTTGGAAATAAGCTATGTACTTCCCCTTATTCCATTTCTTCTCCATGACTTTTTTTCTATCATCAAATTGCTCTGTTATAGTTAAAATTCTACTTCCTGCAAAATCTCCAGAACCGTGTGAACTACAAAAAGTACATCCTCCTTTAGCTACCTTTCCATCTCTATTTGGACATGTAAATCCTCCATCTAAAGGAATCTTATAAATTTTTTCACCATATTTATTTCTTAAAAAATAATTTAAGCTGTGATATCTCTTTCCATTCCATTCTTTCATATATATCAACCTTTCATCTAGTCTAAAAGTTATAAGTAAAAGGAAATGATAAAGTTTCCTTTATTCATTTCCTTGTTTAATAATTATAAATTACTTCTTAGGATATTACAATTTCTTAATCTCATAACTTTCAACATCAAAAGAATATTTACCTTCTTTTTCATTAATAGCTCCATCTGATTTTGCTTTACTTACATTAAAAATAAATTCTTCTGCATTAAAACCAATTTCATCAATATTATATTCTGCTTCGTTGAATTCTTCATTTATTGCTTTGCTTATGATATTTCCCTCATTGGCATTATATATGTTGACCCTTCTCACACCATTACCATTACTATAAACAACAGCCAAAGAATCTTCCTTCTTTGAAAAAATAAAATTATTGATATTACAATCTTTTAATAAATCTAGTGATACTATTTTCTTAGCTATTGGCTTTTCAAATAATTCTTCTAGCTGGGACATAGTGCTATCTCCATTACCTCCACTAGTAGCTGAATTATCTCCCATAAATGTTGTTATACTATCCTCAATATTAGCTACACATATATATGTCTGTTCTTGTCCTTTTGTAGATATAGCAACTTTTTTTCCTGTAAAACTCAATCCTACTTTGCCAAAAGCTTCATTAGGAACCTTTGCTTTATAAAGCATTATATCATTCTCACTTACATAAGTATCTTTAGGAATGCTATTTAAAGATACCACCAAGTTACTATTGCTTCCTTCCTCTTCTAATATTCTTAAATATTTTCCATCTACAAAAAGCTCCTTCTTAGATTGAGACTTAACTCCATTTATTAAATATTGATCTTTAATCTTTTCAACTTTAATAGTTAAACTTTCCAAATCACTTTTAGGTTCTGTAGAGGAAGTTCTTATTATATTGTAAATATAGTATGCAAAGTTATTTCCTTCAATGGACTTTTCTTTATCAAACGAAGTAATTTGTGATATTCCTTCACCAATATTTACATTATCCTTTAATAACTCTTCAGTACATAACTTATTAGCACCATCAATATTTCCATTTTTAATATTAAATAAATATTCTTTACTTATATTTAATGCTTTTTTGCTATCAAATAAGTCTACTTTGACTTCTTCCTTTTCTGTTTTTTTACAAGACGTAAAATTAAATAAGCTGAATAATACCACACATAAACTAATAAATCTTTTATTCTTCACTGATAATTCCTCCCTCAAAATATTATGGTTTAGCTTAATTATATTTTTTCATATAAAAATATAGCTTATTCATAAAAATTAAATAAAGAATAAATATACTGTAATCTTTATATACTTAATTGAGGGAAAATTAAATAATACTTTAATAGCTGGAGTGATATGATTGAAAAAAGACATATATAAAATTTTTCAAATTGCTTTTGTTTTTATTGGGACAATTGTTGGTGCCGGACTTGCTTCTGGCAAAGAAATTACAGAATTTTTTACTTCCTATGGTTTAATAAGCTTTATTGGCATTATTTTTTGTGGAATTTTTTATATAATTATTGGCACCATTATATCAAAAATAAGCATCAGATACGAACTCAACTCCTATAGTGATGTAATTAAAGTAATAAGCCCCAATATTCTTGGAAAATTTACTGGTGCCATTACTACCGTTTACTTAATTTCCAGTGCCTCTATTATTTTAGCCGGAAGCGGAGCACTTATTAATCAATTTTTTGGTATTCCTAAAATAATCGGAACTCTAATAATGATTGCTTTAGCTTCTTTCTTTCTTCTTAGAGGAACCAATGGACTTATTGAGGTAAATTCATTTATCGTTCCTGCATTACTTACTACTATTACTTTAATATTCATATTATATATTATATTTTGTGGTGATAATCTCAGCATAAATTATATTTCTCAATTTACTCCTCCTAAAAAAGGAGTTTTAATATCCACCATACTTTATGCTGGATATAACACTCTTTGCTGTTGTGGTGTATTAGTGCCTTTAAGCAATGAAACACGTAAATCTAAAATTATGGTATCTGGCATCGCTCTTGGTGCCATTGGCCTAACTGTTTTATCTACCATAATTAATATTTTATTATTAATGAATCAGCCTTATATATATAAATATGAAATACCACTTCTTTTATGTGCCCAAAGGTTTAGTAACATAATTCAAGCACTGCTATTAATTATAATCTGGCTTGAAATGTTTTCTACAGAAGTATCAGATGTTTATTCCATTAGCAAGACTTTAGAACAAACCTTTAAGCTACCTTTTAAAAAAGGAATATTTATTGTCTTAGCTTTTGCCCTTCCAATATCACAAATAGGGTTTTCTAATCTTATTACCACCCTTTATCCTATGTTTGGTATACTCAGCCTAATTTTTATTACCCAATGCATTTACTTTTTCTACAAAAATAAAGAAAAGCTTGGCTAAAGCTAAGCTTCTCTCTAATTTACTATTCCCAGAACCTTTCTAATCGAAGTACTCAAAGGTTGGTACATTAGGGTCATTTATCATATCAATTGAAACTGGTGGTCTGAATATTTTCTTAGTTCCTTTTCTTGCATCCTTAAGTTCTGCTATTTTAGAAACCCCTACATAAATATCAGATATCCTATACCAAGTTGCATAATCTACCACACCTGTCTGTGGAAGATTAAATACCTGTTGAAATACTTTTACAGCTTCCTGCGTTGTACTTCCATAAACTCCATCTACAGCTACCTTAGGTATTAGTGGATAATTTCTTGCTATTCTATTAAGTTGTTCTTGAATTGTACTAACTTCGTCACCTGTTGAACCTACAATAAGGTCATATCCTGGGTATGATGCAGGACTACCAGCAACTTGTTCTGCTGTAACAAGCTCAATATCTGTACCATAAAAATGAGTTAGTATTTCATATGGAGTCTTTCCTTTATCACCAAGATATTTACTTCCCCATTGAGTCATCCATTCTGGACACTGAACATTTTTCCCATCACAATATTGTGTTAAAAGTGGTTGCTTCCTGCCATACCTCCTTATATAAGTAGAAAAAATATCATCTACTATGGCACCTATATTGTCATAAATATTTCTGCCATAATTAAAGGCATGATCATATGCTGTTGAATTAGTTATTTGATAATTTTTCCCTTTTCCACGATACCATTCTGTATAAATTCTATTTAGGGTAAATGAAATTATTGCATAAACATTTGCTCTAATTGTCGACTCTGACCATGTAGAATATATTTCACATGAAGCAACGTTCTTAATGTAATCTTTATAGAGCACTGTAACATTTGAAGCTGATGTATTGTTAGGTGAGCCTTGATGTACTGTAATATATTCTGGTATAACAGGTTTAGGTAAAACAACTCCACTGGTGGGAGCTGGCAAAGGTTTATCTACCTCTTCAGGAATTTTAGCAGGATAATTTCCATTTAATGTATTAGGTTGAATATTTATTATATCTGCCCTTGAACCAAATTTTCTTGAGGATTCTATTAGAAAGCATTGTTGTATTGCTATCTGTGTTGGAAATATCTGAATCCCATTAACTACTATGCTTTGAAATCCTTCTCTTTCTACTCTTAAATCATACAGACTGTAGGGAATTTTTCCTATTGGCTGCTGTGAATATTCAAGAGGCGGAGCTTCTAATGATATTATTTGAGACTCCCCAGACGAATTAGTAGTAAGATCTATTGACTGACTTTCACCCACTTGTCCTTCTGCTGGTGTTAAAGTTGCTGTTACTTTATCTACAGGCACATAACTATCTTCTACAAAACATTGAATCTTTAATCCACCTTGCTCTGCCATATATTACTCCTTAATATATTAATCCATTATATTAATATGCTTTTTTTAATTAATAGTTCTATTATATCTAGATTTTGGAATCCTTATGAATAAGTTATTAACTCTATATTCTTCATAATCTTCACTTTTTCTAGGATTATACGTATCTTTAATCCTATCAAATATTCCCTTCATATCAAACATTCCATATCCCCACTCCTTATTAGGATAAACATCTCCTGGCCTTCCTTTAGCCCCACTTATGATATATGCCTTTATTTGTTCTGCATATATATCAGGATAGTTTTTGTCAGTAACTGCCCATTGAAGAATAAGAGCACAACAACCTGCAACTACAGCTCCTGCAACAGAAGCTCCACTAATTACAGCAGTTCCACCACCTGGATTAGTAACTATCGCATTAAATCCTCCTGCTGCTATATCTGGTTTTATCATTTTATCTCGTGTATAACCCCTTCCTGATTCAGTTACAACTGAATTATCCTCTTGATTGTAATATGCCACTGAAATTGCTCTATTAGATGTACTAGATAATGTAAGTGTAGTATAACCAACTGAATTTAAAAACTTAGTTTCACTATCTAAAAGTTCTCTTTGTGGTATCCAAGCATAATATTTTCCTTCAACTATATATTGACCAGTTAATCTAAACTTCCAAATTCCTGCTTTTAAATTATAAGCTCTTATAAAAATATGAGAATCTCCAGTTGATAATTCAGGGGAAGTAAAATTAACTATCATTTCAGTTCCTTCATATAAAAATTTAATTCTTTCATTATTCGCATTTTTAGAATCTAAATTATCTATCATCTCTCCTGAAGGTGAAATTATAGAAAGCTTCACCCTATTAGGCTTATTTACCCATATTTCTATTGGTAAATTCTTTTGCTTTTCACCAACTCTTATTTCTATATCTTTTATATCACCAGAACTTTCTATTATCCCTTCAGTATGAGTATCTGTATTTCCTTGATTTCCTGTAGGAACAACAACAACAGTTCCTGATTGTGTTGAATAGTTATTTATAGATTGTTCAACAATCCCATTTCCTGTATGTGAACCCATATTACTTCCAAGAGGTTCAAAAACAACTACTGGACGCTTTAATTCTCTGGCAACAGCAATTATATATCTTAATGCTAATAATGCACTCCATGGACTATATGAAGGCACATCTGTTTTATCAATGACAGCTACATCAAGTTCTACTTTAGTTGCTCTAGATAATTTAACAATAATAAATTGACAATCTGAAGCAGCTCCCTTTAAATCTGGGTTTATTCCTCTTCCTCCAATAATTCCAGCCATTCTTGTTCCATGTCCTATATCATCTTTAGACGGAACTATACTATATGGATTTCCTCCTGAAGCTTGTAATCTTATAGCTTGATTTATTTGATCTTCAGTATATTCTGTTCCATATTTCAAGCTATATATCTCCTTATTTCCTTGTATAGTTTGATCCCATATTCTTACTATTCTTGTTGTATCATCTTCTCTTTGAAATTCTTTATTAAGATAATCTATTCCTGTATCTATTATTCCTACTAATACACCTCTTCCATTAAGCCTTAAATAAGGATTATTATTAAATACTGGTGCGCCACTAGCTTCCAACGGAGATATAGCATTTAATGTTAATATTGTTGAAACTTCAATATTAACTATCCTTAAAACTATATTACTTATTTCATTAACTTTATTAGCTGGTGTTATTATAATAGCAAAATTTGAGGATACCATAACACCTGAAATATTCAGTATTTTTAATATATCATCAAGATTGGTTTTTCCTGTAACTTCTACTAAAAGAAATACATTATCTTCACTAGTTGTATCATATTTAACACCTATATTTGACAGCTCTAAATCAAAATTACTATTTTGTCTATTTTCAATATCAATATCTCTAAATCCTATGCCTAATGTTTGTGCTAATATATTAAAACTATCTCTTAAGCAAAGTTCACCATATCCCCATGATGGACTTGGATATATTATATCTTTTCTATTTTTTTTAGCACCTAATATTAAAAAATACTTTAATCTTTCTCCATATAAGTAATAATCATTTCCATTTACTATACCCCATTGCATCATAAGTGCAGCAGCTCCTGTAACTTGTGGTGTAGCCATAGATGTACCTGTTTTTTTATCAAAACTTCTATTAGGAATAGCTGAATAAATTCCTTCTCCTGGTGCAACTATATCTGGCTTTATATATTGACCTTCAAATTTTTTTCCTCTTCCTGTAAATGGTGATATGGTGTCTATTAAGTAATTGTAACTACCAACAGATATTACATTTCTTACTGTAGCAGGAATTCCTAAAGTATTATAAACAACTGGATTTACAAATTTAGTGTTAATATTTAACCCTTCTGAAATAGGTAACCACATATCAAAGGTTCCATCATAATTATCCAATTTTCTTAAATTTACTTTCCATTCACCTGGTGTTATATATTCATTAATTCCACTTATTATAATTCCAATCTCACCACTTATATCAAATGGCTTAGGTCCTGTTAAATATATAGAATATCTTGAATTACCAATTGCACCTTCTTGAAATCCTTCTTTTATTGTTATTTCTCCAGTACTACCTCCACTTGGAGAAATTAGCTTTATACTCAATGAAGGTAATAATGACTTATATAAATTTATTACAACTGTAGTTTCATCAGATGAAACATTAAAAAGTATTTCATTTACTTCTTCTAAATTTCCTGATATATGATGCGCTGCTTCACCTTCATTTCCTGCTGCAATAACAATGGTTACTCGCTCTAAAGTTGAAACTGTTGAAATGTATTGTTCTAGAAGGCTACTACCATTATGTGCTCCATCATTTGTGCTTAAACTTATATTAATTGCCAATGGCATATTAAGCTCTTTATTTTTATCTATAAGAAATTTTATGCCCTTCATTATATCAGTACTTAAAGTAAATAATCCTCTAGCTACCTTTACCATTATTATTGAACTTTCAGGTGCAACTCCATAATATCTAGATGGAATATTTCCACCTGCACAAGCAATTCCTGTAACATGAGTACCATGACCTACATCATCTCTAGACTGTACAATATCATAAGGATTTTCAGTCTTTAAAGCTTCATTTACTTGTGCTTTACTATATACTACTCCACCTAAACTTAAATCATATATATACTCTATTCGACTAGTACCATCTGCATTTATAAAAGCTGGATGAGTATAATCAATTCCTGTATCAAGAAACCCTACAATAGTTCCTTTTCCATTTAGTCCATTAGCCTTTGATATCTGTGTTATACAACTAGCTCTATTACTTTCAAAATCTGTTGTGTATAAATTTTTAGGAAATTCAATGTATTGTATTGTAGGAATCAGTGCTAAATTAATTATTTTATCAAAAGGTATTGTCACAATTCCAAAGTTATATCCTAAATTTAAGTATTTCCCACCTAAATTATCTACAATTTTTGAAATATTATCAGGATTATCTCCTGAAATAATCACAACCTCTATTTCTTTTTCAGTTTCACCTAAAAGATAGCTACTAGAAATATTTAATTTACTAAGGACTTCCTTTGGAAGTTCTTTTAATAATCCTAAATTAGTTTCTATATCTAACACCTCATTATATTGGTTTATAACAATATATGTCTTTATAACAAAAAAAAGTGCCTTTCGGCACTTCTTATAATTTTATTTCTATTCTTTCTAGTTTAGCTAAGACTTCTATCTCTTTTACTTCTGCAGTTTCAGTCATAAGAGCTCCTCCATTACTTACTAGAAGAACTTTTGAATTTCCAAGATTCTTAATCTGTCTTATTTTTCTCTTACTCTTGTACTCAACTAAGAAGAATCCATTATTACTTATTTCCTTTACTAAATGAGCAAAAGCCAAATCTCCCGGCATCATTCTAAAACCAGACATTTCACTATCTTCAATTTCTATATATAAAACTTTATCTTGTGGGAAACCTTCTATTTTATTAGAATGCACTGGCAACTCTTTTCTTCCTTTTGCTACATTTAAACCATATCCATAGACAGGTACGCTCTTTAAAACTGAAGAAAAAGCATCATTCCAAAATTCATTTACTTCAATTTTATTGGGCTTTTTATTAACAGTTTCATTTTTTCTTTCTTCCATTAAAGCTTCATCTGTAACTACCATACTTATATCATTTAAATCAGCCTTTAATATTTTAGCAGCTCTATCAATAAAAGATTCCTGTACTACCTTTTTTCCCATTTCAACTTCGTTTATATATTTTTCTGCTACACCTAGCTTTTTAGCTAAAACCTTTTGAGTCATACCAGATTTTAATCTTGCCTCTTTAATCTTTTCCCCTACTCTACTCATATTCTTATCTCCTACCCTTAGACATAGTTTCTCTTTCTAAAACAAGATGGTTCAATAGATAGTTTACAGTCCAATTAATTGATATTGGTGTTACCATTGCTAATATTCCTCCATTAACTATCTTTCTTGTTGTAGAAATCATATTTTTCATTTCTCTTTGTGCAAAATTATTAAATAAAATCATTTTTTCTTCTGGACTATTTTCATTTGCTGTTTCTGTTTCTACTTCTAATCCTTCAATTATATCTTTAACGGTCATACTAGCCATTTCTTTTGTAATTTCAATTACTTTAAAAGGAAGCCTTTTAAGCTTTTGTAATTCTTCATCTTTAAGATTATAAACTAATATACACTTATTATTCTTTAACATCTTTTCTCCTATTTATTAAATATAAAATTATAATTTAAGAATGATGAATTAAGCTAACTCATCATTCCTGATTATTTATTAATCTTCAATTATTGTTGGTGCATCATATTTTTCACCAAAAGTATCTACTGTAACTTTCTTCATTACTTGATCTTCATATGGTTTATCATTATAATCAGTTTTAGTTGAAACTATCTTATCAGCCACTTCCATTCCTTCTATCACTTTACCAAATGAAGCATATTGATCATCTAAATGTGGTGCATCTGCTACCATTATAAAGAATTGACTTCCTGCTGAATCTGGAATCATAGTTCTTGCCATTGAAAGAACTCCTCTTTTATGTTTTAATTCATTTTTAAATCCATTTCTTGAGAATTCACCTTTAATTCTATACCCTGGGCCTCCCATTCCTGTGCCTTCTGGGCATCCTCCTTGAATCATAAATCCTGGTATTACTCTATGGAACATAATTCCATCATAAAATCCTCTATCAATTAAATCTATAAAATTTCTAACTGTATTGGGAGCTATTTCAGGATATAATTCTGCTTTGATAACTCCTCCATTTTCCATTTCTATTGTAACTATTGGATTCTTCATAAAAAGTTCCTCTCTTTCATTTATTTATAGTTTATTATTATCATATTTATCCATAGTAATTCAAGGTTAATTGCTTATTTTATAAAAATATTTTAATCTTTTGTATTATTTCCACAAAAAAATAAGATAAAGTTAATTCCTATAATTAACCTTATCTTATATATCCATTCTTTTCTCTTATAATACTTATACTAAATGCTTCTATATACCTTCTTATTGTATGTATTTTTATCTTCATTAAAAGGTAGTTCCTAACACTACTCTTGAAAAATCCCTAACATTTGATAAATTTTTAACATCAACTTGTTGAAAAACATATTTTCTACCATACTTTGTAATCAAATCATTTAATAAGCAGTTAAGAAAAGTTGTTGCTACTCTATTAACCCCTTCAAAATCTAGTTGGATTCCATCTTCTAAATTATTTCTTATTATTTCTCTTAATAATATTGCATCCTCTATATTACACTCTTTTCCTAATATTTCTCTTACTTTGACATTCTTTTTCATATGTAACATCCCCTCAATATTTTAAAATTTTCTGAAAATTCTTTCTATACTTATATCTTATTCTTCTTCTATCTATTTGTCAAGCTTTTAACAAACTTTTTTTTAAAAACAAAAAAGAATCATTAATAAAACGATTCTTTTACATTTCTATGAGCTTCCAACATAAATCTATTAATTCTTTTTTATTAGATGAATTTATCATTTCGATAGTTCCTTTTTCCATGCTATCATTTAATAAATCCTTTTCCTTTAATCTTCTCATCAACTCTCTAGATGTACCTAAGCTTCCATCAATTATATCTATATCTTGTCCTACCACTTTTGCTATGGCACTTCTTACAAATGGATAATGTGTGCATCCTAATACTATAGAGCTTATTTTAGTATCCATAAATGGCTCTAGTTTTTCTCTTAAATAAGCATCAAGTTCTTCACCTTCTAAAATTCCCTGCTCCACATATTCCATCAAACCTCCACATGGTACAGGCTCTATTTCTCTCATATCTCTATATCTATCTAAAAGTTTATGAAATTTAACTTCTTTTAAAGTCATTGGTGTTGCCATAACTAATATCTTGCCTTCCTTACTACTATTAGCTGCTGGTTTCAAAGCTGGTTCTATACCTACTATTGGAATATCTGTATACTTAATTCTAAGCTCTGCTACAGCTGCACTAGTTGCTGTATTACATGCAACCATTATACCTTTAACACCTCTACATAATAAATATTCTACAACATCAAAGGTTAGCTTTTTTACTTGCTCTGAACTTTTTACTCCATATGGAGCATTTTTTGAATCACCATAATATATAAAATTCTCATTAGGCATTATTTTTATTGCTTCTCTTAAAACGCTTAAACCACCAAGCCCAGAATCCAACACTCCTATAGCTTCATATTTTTTATCCATAATAATCTCACTCCAATTTATATCTTCTCTATTAAAGATTATTTTTACTTTACATATATATAGTATATCTTATATTATCTTATTAGTAAAAATATATGCTTTAAGTATTTTTCTCTTTAGTTATCCACAGTTTGTGAAATGTTATCAACATTATCCACAGATTAAATTTTGAACAAATTTTTGTTTAATATAAATAAAGTTTATAAAAAAAAATCAGTTCGCTTAAATCTAATGCGAACTGATTCTTTTTTGGGGCTTTAACGCCCATTTTTTTCTACTCTGCCATGTTAAAAACTTCTAAATTGTTATTTTCAATTTCTTCAACTTTTACATCTGCTATAGCTCTTAAAGTATCCAGTGCCGTAATTACTCCTATATTTCTTTCAACAGCTGCTCTTCTTATTAAGAAACCATCTCTCTTAGAGTCATTTCCTTTAGTAGGTGTATTAACTACCAAATCTACTTCTTTATTTTTAATTATATCAAGGATGTTTGGTGATTCTTCATTAAGTTTTCTTACTTGTTCTACTTCTATACCAGCTTCTCTTAATAATTTGCAAGTTCCTTCTGTAGCAATAAATTTATACCCTGCCTTTGCTAATTCCTTTGCTATTGGTAAGAATTCAACTTTATCATGCTTATTAATTGTGGCTAGTATTTTTCCTTTTTCATTAGAAGGATACATATTAGCTGCTACAAAACCTTTATATAATGCTTCCTTAACATTTCTACCAACACCTAAAACTTCTCCTGTAGATTTCATTTCAGGTCCTAAAGATACTTCAACCTTAGGAAGTTTTTGAGTTGAAAATACTGGCACTTTTACTGATACTAGGTCTGGTTCTGGATATACATCTACTCCATATCCTAAATTAACTAATTTTTCTCCTAACATTACTTTTGTTGCTATATCAACAATTGGTACTCCACTAACCTTACTTATATATGGTACTGTTCTTGAAGCTCTTGGATTAACTTCTATTACATATAGCTTTCCATCAAACTCTATAAACTGGATATTGATCATACCTTTTATACCAATTGCTAAAGCAAGCTTCTTAGTATAATCTAAAACATCAGCCTTAATCTTATCATCTATATTTTGACTTGGATACATTGTTACAGAATCTCCTGAATGGACTCCTGCTCTTTCTAAATGTTCCATTATACCTGGAATTAATATGTTTTCGCCATCTGATATAGCATCTACTTCTATTTCTCTACCCATTAAGTATTTATCTATTAGAATAGGATTCTTCTTATCCTTCATAAATGCATTTTTTAAGTAGTATGTTAATTCTTCTTCATCATGAGTTATTTCCATACCTTGTCCACCTAATACATATGAAGGTCTAACAAGTACTGGGAATCCAAGTCTTCTTGCCTCTTCAATACCTTCTTCTAAAGTCCATACACCTTTTCCCTTAGGTCTTGCTATATCAAACTTTTCAAGTAATTCTTCAAACTTCTCTCTATCTTCAGCCATATCAATTTGATCAGCTGTAGTTCCTAAAGTCTTAATACCCTTTTCTTTTAAGAAGTTAGCTAACTTTATAGCTGTTTGCCCACCAAATTGAAGTATTACTCCATCTGGATTTTCTTTTTCAATTATATTTAATACATCTTCTTCAGTTAAAGGCTCAAAGTATAACTTATCTGAAATATTAAAGTCTGTACTTACTGTTTCAGGATTGTTATTTACAATTATAGTTTCGATGCCCATTTTCTTAAGAGCCATTACACAATGTACTGATGCATAATCAAATTCAATACCTTGTCCTATTCTTATTGGTCCTGAACCAATTACAATTACCTTCTTCTTATCTGAAACTTCAACTTCATCATATTGTTCATAAGTTGAATAATAGTAAGGTGATAAAGCTTCAAATTCTCCACCGCATGTATCAACCATTTTGTATGCTGGCTTTATATTCCATATATTTCTTAATCTATAGATATCATCTGGTGTAACTCTAAGCATATCTGCTATTGCTTTATCTGAAAATCCTTTTTTCTTAAGCTTTAATAGCCATTCCTTATCTAATTTATCTATAGAAGATAATTTTAATCTTGTTTCTTCATGAACTATCCATTTGAATTTTTCCAAGAAGAACATATCGATACCTGTTATCTTAGCAATACTTTCTATTCTATAATCTCTTCTTATCATTTCTGTTAAAGCAAATAATCTTTCATCATCTGGCTTCATTACTGCTTCTTTTAATTCTTGAATGCTCATTTCCTTAAACTTTGGATGGTCTAAAGAGTATTTTCCTATTTCTAAACTTCTTATACCTTTTAATAAAGCAGCTTCTAAGTTAGCACCAATGGCCATTACTTCTCCTGTTGCCATCATCTTTGTTCCAAGCTCTCTATCTGCTGTAAAGAATTTATCAAATGGCCATTTAGGAATCTTCACCACTACATAATCTAAAGTAGGTTCAAAACATGCATAAGTCTTTTGCGTTACTGCATTTTTTATTTCATCTAAACCATAACCTAAAGCTATCTTAGCTGCTAACTTTGCTATTGGATATCCTGTTGCTTTTGACGCTAATGCTGATGATCTTGAAACTCTTGGATTAATTTCTATTACTGCATATTCAAATGAATTTGGATTTAAGGCAAACTGTACATTACATCCACCTTCTATACCTACAGCATTTATAATATTGATAGCCGCTGTTCTAAGCATTTGATATTCTTTATCTGATAAAGTTTGAGATGGTGCCACTACTATACTGTCACCTGTATGAATACCTACTGGATCGATATTTTCCATGTTACATACAGTTATGCAGTTTCCGTAAGAATCTCTCATTACTTCATATTCTACTTCTTTCCATCCCTTAACTGATTTTTCTAATAAAACTTGTCCTATTGTACTTAATTGTAAACCTGAAGCTAAGATAACCTTTAATTCATCTTCATTTTCAGCTATACCACCACCAGTACCTCCAAGAGTATATGCTGGTCTTACTATAACTGGATATCCTATCTTATTTGCAAAAGCTATTCCTGCTTCCATATCTGTTACTATTTCTGAAGTGATAACAGGTTCATTAATTCTATTCATCATATTTCTGAATAGTTCTCTGTCTTCACCTTCTTTTATAGATTCTATGGATGTTCCTATTACTTTTACATTATATTTATCTAATATTCCTGCATCATGTAAGTCTACAGCAAGATTTAACCCTGTTTGTCCACCCATTCCTGCAAGTAAGCTATCTGGTCTTTCTTTGGCAATTACTTTTTCCACAAACTCTAATGTTAATGGCTCTATATAAATTTTGTCTGCAACTTCCTTGTCTGTCATTATAGTAGCTGGGTTAGAGTTTACTAAAACAACTTCTATACCTTCTTCTTTTAATGCTTGACATGCCTGAGTTCCTGAATAATCAAACTCTGCTGCTTGGCCTATAATAATTGGACCTGATCCTATAACTAAAACTTTTTTAATACTTCTATTTAATGGCATCTTAAAACCCTCCTAAAGTGCATATTCCATAAATCTGTCAAAAATATATTCGCTATCCTCTGGCCCTGCTGCTGCCTCTGGATGGAATTGAACTGAATATATTGGTAATTTAGTATGTTTCATACCTTCTATTGTTCCATCATTTATATTTATATGTGTTGCTACCACATCTTCTGGTAATTCATTTACCACATATCCATGATTTTGTGATGTAATATGAACCATATTTCTTTCTAAATCTTTAACTGGATGGTTGCATCCTCTATGTCCGAATTTTAATTTAGTAGTATGTCCACCAAGTGTTAATGCTAATAATTGATGTCCTAGACAAATACCTACTATTGGTTTTACCCCTACTAACTTCTTAATGTTTTCTATTACTTCTGTTAAATCTTCTGGATCTCCAGGACCATTTGATAAAAATATTAAATCAGGATTTACTGCTAAAACTTCCTCTGCAGTTATATTCATTGGGAATACTGTGATTTTACAGCCTCTCTTTTTAAAGTTTCTTATTATATTTTCCTTTATACCAAAATCAATTATCGCTACATGTTTGCCTGAACCTTCAATTGTATATGAATTTTTAGTACTTACTGATTTAACAGCTTCTTTATTTGAAAAGCCTTCTATTTTTTCTTTCACTTCATCTAAGGATTCGCTTTCTAAAGAAATAATACCTTTCATAGTTCCATTATTTCTTAATATTTTTGTTAAAGCTCTTGTATCTATTCCCTCTAGGCCAATTATCTTATTTTGTTTTAAATAATCATCTAATTGCATTTCACATCTAAAGTTATTTGGAAAATGGCAGTTTTCTCTTACAATGAATCCTTTTACCTTTGGTGATTTAGATTCTGAATCTTCTAGATTAATTCCGTAGTTTCCTATAAGAGGATATGTCATTGTTACAATCTGACCATAGTATGATGGATCTGTTAAAACCTCTTGATACCCTGTCATTCCTGTAGTAAATACAACTTCTCCAACACTTTCTTTTAAATGCCCAAATGCATTACCTTCAAAAATCATTCCATTTTCAAGTATAAGCCTTGCTTTCATTATTTAGTCCTCCCTTTAGCTTTATGTATAAACTTTTTAAAAATACACTTCTAAGCTTCTCAATGTTAAATACCTTTTTCTTATTTTTTATTTAAAAAAATTCGTAAAAAGAAAAGGATAATAGGGAGATAATTTAATGTAAAATTATCTCCTTATTATCCTCTAAATATTTAAAACCGTGGTTAGAAAACTTATTTAATGATTCAACGATGTAACTATAGTTATATTGTTTTGCGTATAACATACCTACATACTCCTTTCTGGCCTCTCTGGACCAATTTAAAGTGTACTTTTTAACTTTTTTATTATTCTTGTATATCATTCTATATTTTCTTACACTTAATGTCAAGATTAAATATTTATTTTATACTTTCTAGTATAAGGATATTATTTGCAATTTTTTGCTTTTGCAGAAATTATACCCTCTTATACACTTATTTTAATTAGAAAATATTTTTTCTTTTTCAATCCATTTAATTAAGAACTCCATTACATTATCATCATTACTACATGCAATGTATTTTGATAGTTTTTTTAATTTCTCACTACCATTTAACGTGCAAAACCCATAATCTGCCTCTTCTAAAAGCTCCAAATCATTCATATTATCTCCTACAGCTATAACAGTATGATTTATAATATTATTTTTATTTATAAGTTCTTTTAGTGCTTGTCCTTTTGATATGCCTTCTGGTATCATCTCTAAATAAATATCTGAACTTCTAATAAGTGCATCTTCATATTCTTTATGATAACTTTTTTCAAAATTATCTAGTTCTTCTTTACTGCCAATTATTAAAACTTTAGTCCATTTTTTATTCCAAATATCATCATTTACTTCATAAACTACATCATATCCTAAATTCTTAAATCTTTCAGTTTGTTTGCAACTTTGAAATATGTAAACTACTTCTTCACTATATATTTCTATTCCTAAATTAGGGTTATTTTTTTTTATATCTTGTACAATTCTTTTTTTATTTTCTTCTAAATGTCTTTCCCATATTACTTCATCATTATTACAATCATAAACTTTTACTCCATTATACATTATCACTGGTAAATTAACATTGATTTTATTCACATGTCTTTTAACAGATGGTAACATACGTCCTGTAGCTAAAGTGAACTTTCCGCCATTATTAACAAAATATTTTATTGCATTTATATTCTCATCTATCTGATACAATTATATATCCATCAAAAATCCCCACTATCCTCTTCCTCCTACTTTTCATTTGTTTTTAATACTATTTTACGCACTATACTCCTAGGTGCAAACTTATTTATATTAACTAATAATTTATTTTTAATTCCTGGTACTATGATTGCTTTTCCCTTCTTAAAGCCTTTATAGCCTTCTTTAGCTACATCTTTTGCCTCCATTAAATATTTTTTAGCTCCTTCTGATTTTTCAATTCCTGCTTTTGCTTGGAAGGAAGTCTTAACTGGACCTGGACAAAGACAGCTCACCTTAATGCCATCCTTTTTAACTTCTTCGTGTATTGCTTCTGTTAAGTTTAAAACATAAGCTTTTGAACCATAATATGCTGCCATTTTAGGTCCGCTACAAAATGCTGCTGTTGACGCAACATTTAAAATTCCCCCTTGCTTTGCCTTTATTATCATAGGTAAAAAATGCTTAGTCAGTTTACTAAGAGCCTTAATATTAATATCAATAAGTGCTTCTTCCTTTTCCCAACTTATATCCTTGAATTCTCCAAAAGAACCTATGCCAGCATTATTAACTAAAGTATCTACTGATAGATTATTATCTTCAATATAATTTATAAGTTTTTCACATTCTTCCATAGATGATAAATCTACAGATATTATTCTTACATCTACTCCTTCACCCTTTAGCATTTCTTTAGCTTTATTTAATTTTTCAATATTTCTAGCTGCTAACAACAAATTGTGCTTATCTTTAGCAAATAACTTTGCTAACTCCAAACCAATGCCATCACTGCCACCAGTTATTAATACGTAATTACTCAACATTTACTCCCCCTTTATGTAATGATGAATTATGAATTACGAACTTAGATAATGATGAATGATGAGTGATGAATGATGAATTGTGGAATAAACTCCTTACGGGAGTTTAGAAAAATATAATTTTCAGAAATTCTGTAAGAATTTCATCATTAATTCATAATTCTTAATTCATAATTTATCATTTACTAAGTTCATAATTAACTAAGTTTATTCTTTCCTCTTTTTCAGTGAAAAGTTAACTAAAAAGAAATCTTTAATTTGTGCCAATCTTTCTCTTTTTCTATATTTTTTCATTCTATCATATTGCCTTAAGTCTGAAGCAATACCATATGCTTCAACCCCAATCCTCCTAGCAATATAAATTGCTCTTGGCAAATGATATCTATTAGTTGATATTATAGCTTTATTAATTTTCAATTTATCTTTTGCTCTAAAAATACTATCGTAAGTACAATAACCATATCCATCAAGAATTATATCTTTTTCTGCAATATTATACTGCATTATCCAATTCTTCATAGAAAATATCTCACTATAATCTTCATCTCTATGTTCACCTGTTAAAAGAACTTTTCTACATATACCTTCATTATACACCTTTGCAGCTGTAAATAACCTATCTTTTAATATATCACAAGGAGTACCATCAGGCCTTATACCAGCACCAAGCACAATAATTACATCATAAGACTTTGGAAGCTCTTTTAAATTTACTATATATTTTCTTTCATAGTATTCATATATACCAAATATAGTTAATATAGTTAATATTAAAAACAAACAAAATGCGATTAAATAAACCACTTATTCTCACCTCTTTTTTCTTTGTACCATAGTATGATATCTTTTTTACTTTTGTACTTATTTTTTATTGCTTGTAAATTTTTCTTGTATATTTATATAGAAAAAAGAGTTTAGTCAATACTAAGCCCACTATAATTCAATTTTCATTTTCACATGAGGGATACCAACTTCATCATATACATCTGATATTATCTTAAATCCAACACTTTCATATAATCCTTTTGCATAAACTTGACCTGATAATACTACAGTATCTTCATGCAACTCTTCTTTTATAAATTTAAGAGCCTCTTTTATCATTATTAGTGCTAAGCCTTTCCTTCTATAATCATTTAGCACTAATACTCTTCCTAAAGATATATTATTATAGGCAACTCCTGCAGGCACTATTCTACAATATGCTACAACTCTATTATTATCCATATAGAAAACCTGATAACATTCATTATCTATTCCATCTAATTCAGGTTCTTGAATTATTTTTTGTTCCATTGCAAATACTTCAAACCTTGATCTAGCTATTTCATACATCTCCATAACTGTAAGCTCATTAAATTTACAAATCTTAAATTCCATAAAATTTCTCCTAATGTTAATTTTTTTAATTTATTTATTAATATGACACTAAATTGACATATTAATAAGTTATTATAATATTATAAAGTAGTTAAAATTTATTATTACTCCTAACCTAGAGTTATTTATCCCCCTAACTTAATAACACTAGGATTTTTTTCACTTTAAGAATTAATAAACTTTAAAAATTTTTGAAATATATCAAAATAAGAAATAGGCATATAAAAAATGCCTATTTCTTATTATCTTATTTGTCCATTACCAAAAATAATATACTTAATAGTTGTAAGTTCTTTAAGTCCCATTGGCCCTCTTGCATGAAGCTTTTGGGTGCTTATTCCTATTTCTGCTCCAAATCCAAATTCCTCTCCATCAGTAAATCTTGTTGATGCATTAACATATACAGCTGCTGCATTAACTTTTTGAAGGAATATTTGAGAGGCTTCATAACTCTTAGTAACTATAGCTTCTGAATGCCCTGAACCAAATTTATTTATATGATTAATAGCTTCATCTATATCTTTAACTATTTTTACACCAATAGTATAATCTAAATATTCATTATACCACTCTTCTTCAGATGCTAAAATAACACTATCATCTAAGGCTTTTAGTGATTCATCGCCTCTTATTTCAACACCATTTTCCCTTAATGCTTCAAAGATAATTGGCATAAACTTTCCTGCTATCTTTTCATTAATTAATAACTTTTCTGCTGCATTACATACTGATGGTCTTGAAGTTTTAGCATTAACTATAATATTTTTTGCCATTTCAAAATCACAATCTTCATCTACATATATATGGCAATTTCCTGTTCCAGTTTCAATAACAGGTACTGTTGCATTATTAACTACAGCTTTTATAAGACCTGCTCCCCCTCTAGGTATTAATACATCTATATAATCATTTAGTTTCATCATTTCTGTGGCAACTTCTCTAGATGTATCTTCTACTAATTGTACTGCATCTTCCATTAATCCTACAGACTTTAACCCTTCTCTTAACGCTTCTGCAATAGCTTTATTAGAATTTATTGCTTCACTTCCACCTCTTAAAATCACAGCATTTCCTGATTTAAAGCAAAGTCCCGCTGCATCACTAGTAACATTTGGTCTTGCCTCATATATAATTCCTATAACACCCATAGGAACTCTCTTCTTACCTATTTGTAATCCGTTGGGTCTAGTCCACATTCCTAAAACTTCGCCTACAGGATCTTCAAGTGCCGCTACCTGTCTAAGACCATTAGCCATACCTTCAATTCTTGCTTCATTTAAAGCCAATCTATCAAGCATACTTTCACTAGTTCCTTTTATTCTTGATGTTTCTAGATCCTTCTTATTGGCTTCAATTATTACTTTAGAATTTTCAATAAGAAAATCTGCCATAGCATATAATGCATCATTTTTATCTTTAGAAGAAAGATTACCTAAAATATAACTTGCTTCTTTAGCTTTCTTCCCTAAACTAATTAAACTACTCATATTTACCTCCCCTACTTTTTAATAAATAACGTTCCTATTTCCTCTCCATTAACTATATCAAAAAGAATTTTTGGATCATCTCCATTAACTAATATCATATCAACCCCAAAATTTGTAGCTGTTTTAGCAGCTGTTAATTTTGTGGCCATTCCTCCTGTTCCAAAACTTGTTCCTGCTCCTCCAGCACATTCTTCTAATTCTCTAGTAATTTCAATTACTTCCTTAATCATCTTTGAATCTGGATTTTTTCTTGGATCAGAATCATAGAATCCATCTATATCTGATAATATTATTAATAAATCTGCTGATACTAATCCTGCAACAATTGCTGATAAATTATCATTATCACCAAACCTAACTATATTTTCAATTTCATCTATAGCTACTGTATCATTTTCATTTACTATTGGAATTATTTTATTTTCAATTAATGTCTCAAAAGTATTAACAACATTTTTTCTTATATGGTCATCTTCAACTACATCTCTTGTCAACAATACTTGCCCTACTATATGGCTATATTCCCCGAACAACTTACTATATATATGCATAAGCTCACTTTGCCCAACAGCTGCAGCTGCCTGTTTTTCCTTTATTGTTTTTGGTCTTTCTTTAAGTTTAAGCTTATTTACCCCTACGCCAACAGCTCCTGAAGTAACAAGAACTACTTCTTTACCGCTATTCATTAAATCTGATAATACTCTAGTTAATTTTTCTATTCTTGATAAATTTATATTGCCATTGCTATATGTTAATGTTGAAGTCCCTACTTTGACTACTATCCTCTTATGGTTTTTAATATTTTGTCTATAATCCACTATCCCAGCTCCTACATAGTTTTTCTTATCCTTTTATGTTTATGTTCTATCGAAATAAAATAATAAAGTATTTTTTATTTAATTATAATTACTTTTATTCTATTTTTCTATATTTTTAATTACAAAGCTATATTTATCCTTAAATTTATCCAAACTATAATTAAATATTTAACTTTTTTGCACATATTCACTCTTGATTTTTAATATTTTTGCATATAGAATGAATACTAGTGTATATTTATAAATTTTTAATATATGTAAAGGAGGAAGAAATGGAAGGTTCAAATATAAAATATAATTCAAATTCTAATATAAAAAACAATTTAAAATTTATACTACCTTCTTTATTAGGAATAATTCTTTTTATGATTCCTATTAAGTATAATGACCAAATAACTATTCCAGTAGCTATTTTTTCAAATGCTTTAGTAAACTTTTTAGGTTCATCATTAATTTACATAATAACTTTTATTTTAGTAATTTCTGCTGTAATTAGTATAATTACTAAAATATTCAAGCCAAAATTCATTTTAGAAAATAGCTTTTTAAAAACATTATTTAATGTTGGACCTTTATGGCTTTTAGCAAGAGTATTTGGTGCAATATTTAGTTTATTAACTCTTTTTGGTATAGGTTCTGAATTTATTATTGGAGATTCAACTGGTGCCTTTGTGTTAAACGATCTATTAACAGTTTTATTTTCTATTTTCTTATTTGCAGGTTTACTATTACCATTACTTTTAAATTTTGGACTTTTAGAATTCTTTGGTGCATTATTAACAAAAGTTATGAGACCAATATTCAAATTACCTGGACGTTCATCAATTGATTGTATCACTTCATGGCTTGGTGACGGTACACTTGGAATATTGCTTACTAGTAAGCAATACGAAGATGGATTTTATACAAAAAGAGAAGCTGCTACAATAAGTACTACTTTTTCTGCTGTATCAATTACATTTAGTTTAATAGTTATAAGTCAAGTTGGACTTTCTCATATGTTTATTCCATTTTATTTAACAGTTTCTTTTGCTGGAATTGTTGCTGCTATAATTGTTCCAAGAATACCACCTTTATCAAGAAAAAGTGATACGTATTATAATGACAATATTAAGGAAAATTTAGAGGTAATTCCTGAAGGATATAACTCTTTTTCATGGGGATATAAAAATGCATTAGAAAAAGCTGTTAACGCTTATGATATAAAAAAATTCTTTACTGAAGGATTTAAGAATGTATTAGATATGTGGCTTGGAGTTTTACCTGTGGTTATGTGTCTTGCTACACTTGCTTTAATAATAGCTGAGTATACAACTATATTCCAGGTATTAGGTACACCTTTTATACCTATTTTAAAACTTCTTCAGGTTCCTGAAGCTACAGCTGCATCTCAAACATTAATTGTTGGCTTTGCAGATATGTTATTACCATCTGTTTTAGCTGCTAATACAATAACTAATGAAATGACAAAATTTATAGTTGCTTGTGTATCAGTAACACAACTTGTATATATGTCTGAAGTAGGTGGACTTTTACTAGGGTCAAAAATACCTGTAAATTTAAAAGACTTAATACTAATATTTTTGGAAAGAACTTTAGTTACACTACCAGTGATAGTATTAATAGCAAATTTACTATTTTAATAAAAAAAGCAGTATCTCCGTACTGCTTTTTTTATGTGGTGACCCGTAGGGGAATCGAACCCCTGATTGCACCGTGAGAGGGTGCCGTCTTCACCGCTTGACCAACAGGCCATTATTTCTTTATATAACTAATATTACCATACTTTAAAAATTTATTCTACATTTTTTATTAATTTTTCTATAAATTTACATATAAGTAAAAAATTAAGAATTAATGAGGTGAATTAAAATTCATAACTCATCATTCTTAATTTATAATTATATAAGTTTATCTTTAAAAATTATTTTTTAATTTTTAAAGTTCTAAGTCTGTTTATTGCACAAAGTATTTCTTGTTTTCTCGGCATAGCCAAACTTCCATTTCCACCTTTTATGTTATCTATACCTATTAAATTTTTAGTAATATCCTTTTCTATTTCATCTGCTATTTTTTCAATGGTTAAATCTTTGCCAGAATATTTATCTTCTATAAATTTAATTGCTATACCAATAGTATTTATTTGTTCACCATCAACAATTTGCTCCACTGACTTTAAATCAATATTCTCTTTATTAATAGATAACCCATCTTTTCCTAATGTTTTAATCTTAATACCTTTAGGTCCTTCAGAAATAGAGCCCTTATCTAAAACTCTTCCAAAATCAATACTTATATCTAAATCATCTCTTAAGCTTACTTTTCCTCTGCTTAATTCTTTTGCCTTAGCTGTCACTTCATATGGTTCATAACTATCCATCTGTATCACTAAATCTGCTATATCAAAGAAATCACCACAACTTCCTGCTACCAAAATAGTTGAAATTCCTAATTGTTTATATAAACTTTTTGCCACATCTATGAATGGAGTTATTGGCTCCTTTTCCTTAACCACCAGCTGCTGCATTATATCATCTCTAATCATAAAGTTAGTAGCTGATGTATCTTCATCTATTAAAAGAACTTTAGACTTACTTTCTATTGCTTCAATAATATTAGCGGCTTGAGAAGTACTTCCACTGGCATTTTCCGTATTAAATTTAATGGTATCTTTTCCATTAGGCAAATTATTAATAAATAAAGAAATATCCATTGATGTTATTGCCCTACCATCTTCAGCTCTTACTTTCAATGCACTTTCATCTGTAATTACAAACTCTCTGCCATCACCTTCTATATGATTATATATACCTAATTCTAATGCCCTTAATAAAGTTGATTTTCCATGGTATCCCCCTCCTATAATAAGAGTTATTCCTTTTGGTATTCCCATCCCTTTTATCTTCCCTCTATTTGGCGTATCAAATTCCACTTCTAAAGCTTGTGGTGAAATAAATTTCTTACCATTTCTTAATGGCCTTGCAGAAACACCACTTTCTCTAGGTAATATTGATTCATTGGCCACAAAAGCTACCAACCCTTTTTCCTTAAGATTTTTTCTTATATAAAACTGATCTTCTATTAATTTAACTCTATTAATTAAATTTAATTTATTAATATTTTTATAAATAAATGTATTTTCCACTATGTTAGGAATTATATTAAATATTATCTTTTCTAACTCTCTTGCTAACACGCTTCTTCCTCTAGCTGGAAATCCTACATAAAATCTTGCTTCAAAAAAATTTTTATTTCTTATAATTGCTGTTCTTTCTAATATTTCTTGTGGACATCTACTTATTTCAATTAAACCACTTTTTCCAGAACCAAATATTTTCTCACTCTGATTTTTGATATTTTTGCTAAATAATCTAGTTAAAAAATCACATACAGCAACTTCCTTATTCTTATTATCAAATAACTCTTCAGGAATTTGAGCAATTTTATTATCAATAATAATCCTTACTCTTGATGGTGAAGCAAATGGATCTCCCTGAACATGATCTATGGATAAAACATATTTTTTAAAATCATATTTTCCTTCTAATACTTTATATGCCTTATACCCTTTACCATCAATCTTAAAAAGTTCATTTTTAAGCTCCACAGAACTCTTCATTTCTCTTTCTCCTTTTATTCATTATTTTTTGTAAAAAACTCATCTATTAATTTTTCACTGGCTCTTCTATACATATTACTCATATTTACTAATGAACATAAAAGAAGAAAATTCTTTTTATAATCATTTGATAAATTCTCTGATGTACAAACTCTATTATCCAATTCTTCTATTTTTTCTTTAATACTACTTTTAAAAATTTCTTCATCCTCTTTACTTTCATATAAGTAGTCATTATATAACTCTCTTAAATCATTAGATTTTTCTTCACTATAATTTGCTATAACTTCATCAAGGCTAATCTTAATATCATTTATAGATAATGCACCTTTTAAATTATAAATAAAAGCCATCATAATAAGATGTTCTTTAGTATATTTTTTATTTTTAATAGGTAATAATAGTTTACCCTTAGCATAATTATTAATCATTGTTTTAGTTAATATCTTTTCTTCATCATTCCTCTTTAACGAAGAAAGTTTATTTTCAAAAAGTTGTATAACTTGATCCATATATAAATCAAGCTCTGGCATTTCTTCCAGTTCAATTCTATTATCAAAATTCATTTCATTAAAAATATCTTTAACTTCCATAATACCTCCATATAGTTTCTAAAACTATATCATACAGTTAATATAATTTAATATTAATAGTATTTTATTAAAATTTCAATGTTAATCTTATTTTTCAATAAAATATCCCAAAATTTCGAGATTAATGACTTTTGACATATATCTATATACATCTCATAATATTAATATAATAATAAGTAGTTTAAAAAACCATATTAATTGTGAGGTGCTTTTGATGATAAATAAACTTAGAGAACCTATAAATTCTATTACTCATTTAGCTGGAGCAATACTATCTTTTATTGCATTAATCGCTATGCTATCAAAAGTTGTATTAACTGATCCAAACTTTACTTCTATAATTTCTGTTACAATATTCGGTATCTGTTTAATATTACTTTATACAGTTTCTGGAACATATCATGGAATAATGTCTAGTGAAAAAGTTATTAATTTTTTCCAAAAATTAGATCATTCAATGATTTTCGTTTTAATTGCTGGATCTTATGCTCCATTTTGTTTAATTTCTTTAAGAAATTCAATTGGATTGCCTATGCTTTTAATTATGTTTACTATTGCAATAATTGGTATAGTATTTAAGCTTTGTTGGTTTAATTGTCCAAGATGGTTACAAACTTCTATGTATATAGGAATGGGCTGGGCCTCAATTTTTATGCTAAAACCGCTATGTGCTAATCTTCCTGTCATGAGCATATTTTGGCTAGTACTTGGTGGCGTACTATATACAATTGGTGGAATAATCTATGGTGCAAAGCCTGCTAAATTAAAAATCGGTAAATTTGAATTTCATGAAATTTTTCACATATTTATTATATTAGGAAGCTTAAGTCACTTTATTTCAGTATTTTGCTATGTAATATAGCAATGTTTTTTTACAGTTTTCTCACTAATTTACTATCCTAATATTGCATATTTTCATTTATTTAATATTAATTTATGTTATAATATCGAAAGAATAATAAATGAAATGAGGTAGATTTAGTGATAAATGTATTAAACGTTAGTTTAAGATATGGTTCTCGTAAATTATTTGAAGATGTAAATATAAAATTTACTCCTGGTAACTGTTATGGTGTTATAGGTGCCAATGGTGCTGGTAAGAGTACATTTTTAAAAATATTAGCTGGAGAAGTTGAACCAAACACTGGTGAAGTTGTAATTGCTCCAAATACTAGAATGTCAGTCTTAAAACAAGATCATTACCAATATGATGATTTCGAAGTTTTAGAAACTGTTATAATGGGTAATAAAAGATTATATGACATAATGAAAGAAAAAGATGCTTTATATGCTAAGCCAGATTTCACAGATGAAGATGGTATTAAAGCATCTGAACTTGAAGGTGAATTTGCTGAGTTAAACGGATGGGAAGCTGAATCTGAAGCATCATCACTTTTACAAGGTTTAGGTATCGGAACTGATATGCACTATAAAAAAATTGCAGAACTTACAGGAGCAGAAAAGGTAAAAGTATTACTTGCTCAAGCTTTATTTGGAAATCCTGGAATATTAATCCTAGATGAACCTACTAACCACTTAGATATTAAATCAATTAGATGGCTTCAAAACTTCTTAGGTGACTTTGAAGGTACAGTTATAGTAGTATCACATGATAGACACTTCTTAAATGAAGTTTGTACTCACATGGCTGATGTTGACTTTGGAAAAATAAAATTATATGTTGGTAACTACGACTTCTGGTATGAATCAAGCCAATTAGCTGCTCAAATGGCTAAAGATCAAAACAAGAAAAAAGAAGAAAAAATTAAAGAATTACAAGACTTCATTGCTAGATTCAGTGCTAATGCTTCTAAATCTAAGCAAGCCACATCTCGTAAGAAATTATTAGATAAAATCACTTTAGATGATATTCAACCATCAAGCAGAAGATATCCATTCGTTGGATTTAAACCTGAAAGAGAAGTTGGAAATGATATCTTAACAGTTGAAGGATTAAGCAAAACTATCGATGGTGTTAAAGTATTAGATAATGTAAGCTTCAGAGTTAATAAAGAAGACAAGATAGCTTTCGTTGGTAACGAAATTGCCATAACTACTTTATTTAAAATAATCAATGGCGAAATGGAACCAGATGCAGGTTCATACAAATGGGGAATTACAATAACATCTGCTTACTTCCCAATGGATAACTCTGAATACTTCAATGATTGTAACTTAAACCTAGTTGACTGGTTAAGACAATATTCTGAAGAAAAATCTGAAAGTTATATAAGAGGATTCTTAGGTAGAATGTTATTCTCTGGAGAAGAAGCTTTAAAACAAGCTAACGTATTATCAGGAGGAGAAAAGGTTAGATGTATGCTTTCTAAAATGATGCTTACTAATGCTAATGTCTTAGTTTTAGATGGTCCTACTAACCACTTAGACCTTGAATCAATCACAGCTGTAAATAACGGATTAAAGGATTATAACAGCAATATTTTATTTGCTTCTCATGACCACCAATTCGTTCAAACTATAGCTAATAGAATAATAAGAATTGATGACAATGGTTCAATATTCGATAGATCTATGTCATATGATGAATTCTTAGAAAAATTCAGCTTATAATTTATATATTTTATTATTAAAGTGGCTTTTGCCACTTTTTTATTTATCATATTTTTATGAAAATGTGATAATATGAATAATATACATACTAAAAATCTTTTATTGAGGTATTAAGTGATGATACGAATTTACAACAGAAAAACAGGAAAATATGACATTGAAAAGGTGGCTGGAGAAAAATATATTAAATGGACATATGAATCTCCTTTAGGCAAAAGCTTATTAGAACTCTTTATAAAAAGAAAGCTTTTTTCAAAAATTTATGGCTTTTATTGTAATACGAAATTTAGTAAAAGAAAAATTAAATCATTTATCAACTCATTTTCTATAGATATGAGTAAATGTGCTGATAGTATAAATACTTATAAAAGTTTTAATGATTTCTTCATAAGAAAGCTACTTCCAGAAGCACGACCTTTTGATAAAAATTCAAATACACTTATTTCTCCCGGTGATGGAAGATTACTAGCTTATACTAATATATCTATGGAAAACTTAGTACAAGTAAAAAATATTCATTATAGCCTGGCTGAATTATTAGAAGATAATGCTCTAGCAAAAGAATATGAAGGTGGAACATGTTTAGTCTTGAGATTATGTCCAACTGATTATCACCGTTTTCACTTTATTGATAATGGAGTTCCTTTAGAAAATCACTTTATAAAGGGTAATTATTATTCTGTAAATCCTACAGCTTTAGAAAGAGTTGCTAAACTTTACTGCCAAAATAAAAGAGAATGGTCTATTTTTAAATCAGAAAACTTTGGAGATATAATTCATGTAGAGGTTGGTGCTACATGCGTTGGATCAATAATTCAAAGCTACTGTCCTAATAAAAAAGTATCAAAAGGTGATGAAAAAGGATACTTTAAATTTGGTGGATCAACAACTATTCTCTTCTTTAAACCCAATACTGTAGACATAGATGAAGATATCATTATACAATCTTCCCTAGGCTTTGAAACAGCGGTACAAATGGGAGAAAAAATTGGGGTTAAATGGCCTTCTACTATTTAAGAAGCAACTTAACTAAGTGAATACAAAGAAACATTCACTGCTTAACTATAAAATTAGGAGCAGTACTTTTTAGTATCTGCTCCTTTAAATTATCAATTTTTAATTATATTCTTTATTGTGTTGATAAATTTTTTTTCATTGCCATCAAATATAACAAGGTGTATTCCCATTTCCTTTGCTCTCATCTTTACTGGTTCTTTTATTGGCTCTTTTGTAGCAACAAGAATCTTATAAGCATTTTCCCCGCCTATCTTACTGGCATAAACATTTAATTCATTTAAAGCCATTTCATTGTACTTATCACTATCTTTACAAGATATACATATAGGTACTGAATCCTTTACTGCTATTATATCCAATTCATTTCTTACTGTTTTTCTACCATTATTCCATAAAAAAATAACGCCATTCCTACATTCATCTATTTCTTTAATATTCTTAAGTAAATTATTAGTAGCTATCTCTAACCATGTTCCACTTTTAAAGATAAATCCCTTAATATAGTTATTTAAAAAACGCACCTTTACTTTATCATTATTCTTGCTAAAGGCTATTTCATTCATTTCCTTCATCTTATTAAGTATTAAATCAAGAAGATTCCTCTCTTCATCTTCAATTCTACTATAATCTATATTAATAATTTCAGGATTATTTTCTTCATGTAGAAAAATTGACTTATCATATAATTTTTGTTTATGTTTATTCCACAAATCTAAATTATTATAAATTTGCTTTGAAAAATATATTAAATCATCCTTTAAACATAATTCATAGGAATCATCTACTATATTTCCACCAAAACCTTTTATTATTGATAGTAAATTTAAATCTTCTATTTCTTCATTGACCTTTAATAACTGTTCATTAAAACTGTAGATAAATTTTTTTCTTATATCTGTATAAAAACATTTAATTTTACTTTCTTTACATAAACTCAATAATATTAATGAATTTATTCGCTTTCCACCAGTAAGGTTAATAACCATATCATCTTGTTTATATTTTTTAAGTATATTCCTCAAGCCATCTATATTACCTTCAGTAACTATTTCTTCATATAATTTTATATCGGAAAAATTTGATGAATAATATTCCCTTATACTTTTCATCAAATCTATCTGTTCAGTATCGTATAAAAACAATACTTCCTCTATTTTATTTTTAATTAAATAAATAATACCACTTTCATTATGTTCGTCTAATTGATTTATCAACAATGCCATATAATTACCGCCTTATATAAACTTATATTATTAATTTAACCATTGTCAAAAAAAATATAATAAAAAAGTGGCTTTCGCCACGCTCCCTTCGGGAATTTAATTTTAAGTATTCTAAAAGGCATAGAACTAACATCGGTTCTATGCTATATTTTTCCTA
>NZ_MNRT01000032.1:0-36921 GCF_001916075.1 Clostridium sp. 29_15 | reverse complement strand
GTGTTAGATATAGTAATGGTAAAGATGAAAGATTTAAAATTAAATTTGATACTAATAAAAAGCTTATAAAAGTAACAGATATGGACATGCGTATTATGACAACTAATAATGCAGATGAGTACTTTGTTTTTGAATTATATGATTCTAGAATGCAACTTAAAAAAGGAGTTGTAATTAGAGGAAATGAAAGAAGTGAGGCTGCAAATGCTTTAAATAATGTTCCATATGAAATTGGTGATTATATTTATGTTTATCATAAAGAAGCAGCTTCACAAAAGTTGCCAATAAGTGGTGTTATAGGTGAACAATCAAGTATTTATGCACATGGAACTTCAAATTTAGAAAGAGGTAGAACATTATTTAAAATAACTAATACTGGATTGGAGATAGCAACTAATACAGATCCAACTATAACTATAAATCCAACTGAATCTGGATATCGTCAAACAACTGAAAATAATGAGGAAGTTTGGAGAAAGACAATACAAAGAGGGGATATTATAGATTTATCTAAAGGGATAACAATAAGTGATACTTTTGATCAAGAGAATCATATTCCTTTATTATTAGATCATAGTGTCTTTAATAATATGAAGTTAGGTGAACAAACAGTTATATACACATTAACAGATAGTTGGGGAGCAACAGTAACTAAGAAAGCTATAATTACAGTAGAGCCTAAGAATGAATTAGAGCAAGTTAAGTTTAAGTTTTATTCTAAAGGAACTACTGATGAGTTATTTAATATGACTATTGATTCTGTAAATCATAAAATAGAAGTTAATAGAATATCTAATAAACATGAAGCTATAAAAGGATACTCTGGAGCTGCATTTAAAATTAAAATTATAGATGGAGTTAGAAATATAGTTAAAAGAGAAATAGCCATTAGAGGAAATGAAACAGGATTTGCATCTGCTTTAGATAGATTAGATGGATATTCTTACAATGAAGGTGATAGAATTTCAGTTTGGGCATTAAATTCTACAGATATGAAAATTGAAGGAGACACCAATATTGAATCTAAACCTGCTGATGCAAACTATGCTAATGGAGTAACAAATCGAGATTATATGGATAATGTTAGATTTGAAATGACTAAAGATAAGTTAAAATATATCCATAATGATGCTCCTACAATTACTTTTTCATCAAATACTATAGAAATTGTAAGAGGTAAAGATTTAGATCCTAAAGAAGGGGTAAAAATAACAGATGATCATGATAAAGAAATTACTGATTTAAGTTCTGTTACTATAGTAGGATTTGATAAATACAAGTTAGGAAATCAAACAGTAACTTATCAATATACAGATAGCTGGGGTAGAACAGGAACTGCCACAAGAACAGTTAAAGTTTTAGCTAAAAATAAATTAGAAGATAATACTGTAAAGATATTTAAAGATGGTACTAATACACCAATTTTAAGTATTTCTTTTGATGATATTACAGGAAAGCTAAAAGTTAGTGATGCTACTACTGATACTATTAATGGTATAAATAGTGCTGCTCTTATAATAAAAACCTATAGAAATGGTGTAGAGCAAAGAAGCTTACCTGTAAGTGGTAATGCATCAGGTATAGAAATAAAAAATGCCATAGAAAAGTTAGATATTAATTATAAATATGGAGATATGATAGATTTTGTATCAACAGATAACACTAAGTTAAATAGAGTAAGAATTTTTGGTAATTTAGCACCGGATTCAGATAATAATACTGATAAAACAAATAATACATCATCTAAAACTGGTGAGCAGGATGAAAGTGCTAATGTTCCAAGTGATAATGTAAATGCTGAAACAAATCCTTATAAAAATGGTTTTATTAATTCAGATAATATGAAAAATACTAGATTTCAACTTACTGAAAATGGATTAAAGGCTATTTACAATAAAGCACCTGTTTTAAATGGATTAGATGAGCTTAGAGTAGTAAAAGGAACTGAACCAAACTTTAATGATGGTGTAACTACAACAGATGAACTTGATGATAAAAATAATATTAAGAATAATATAGTAATAGATAAGACAGGATTTGATAAAAATACTGTTGGAGTTTATGGAGTAACATATACTGTTACAGATAGTTGGGGAAGAACAACTAGTAAAGTAAGAAATGTTAAGGTTGTATCAAAAGTGGAAAACAATTTAATATCACTTGATGATAATAGTAATAATAAATTATTTGAAATAGGTTTTGATACAGTAAAAAATAAATTAACATTTAAGAAAATAATACAAGGCTCTGAAAATGTAGGTAATGGAGAAAATCAAGGAACAGAAGAAGGAGGTAGTGATGGGGAAGATACAGGAAGTGGAGATGTATCACAACCTGAACAACCAAGTAATCCAGATGAAGGTGAAGAAAATAGTTCTAGAACAAGAATAAGTGAAAATCCAACTGATAAATTATTTGAAATTAAAGTTTTTGATAATAAAATGAATTTAGTTGGAACTGTAACTTTAAATGAAAATGTTACTGATTATAGTGATTTTGAAAGAAACTTACAAGAAATAAAAATGTACGAAAGTTACTATGTAAGTGTATGGGCTAAGGATAGAAGTAAGTTAAAAATTTCAGGAGAGATTACTAAGACAGAAAATGTAACAGAAGCTGATTATTCAGATGGGATAAGTAGTGAAGATCAAATGTTAAATGTAAGATTTGAAAATACAGAAGAAGGTCTTAAAGCTATTTATAATGCTGCACCAGTAATATCACTTATACCAGAAAGTAATAATAGTTCAAGAATACAAAATACAAGTGAGTCTATAGTTAATTTAGGAGAATTTTCTCATTATTTAGGTGAAACTTACAAGTTAACTGAAAATATGCAAGTAACTGATGATAAGGATGGAGAAATAGATGTTGATAAGATAACAGCAACTTATGAAAAAATAGTGTCATCAGAAAATACAAACACACCTGAAACGTCAGGAGATGCAAGAGCTACATTAGAAAATGGACAAGAAAGCACTGAAAATTCAAGTGGTAATAATGAAACTACAGGAAATGTAAAAAATCTACTTCCAACTGAAGTAGGGACATATACTGTAACTTATGTAGTAAAAGATAGTTGGGGACGTGAAGCAAAAGCAAGTAGAACATTAACTATTCAAAAAGGTTTAGAAAGACATGAACTAATATTTGGTGGCCGTAATAGAAGCGAAGAAGATCTTCCGGCTTTTAAATTAAAATTAGTTGAAGAAAACAATAAGCCTAAGATTAATTTTGAAGCTTTAATAGATGCTCAAATTCTTGCTACAGCTAAAAATAATTATGATTATTATGGAGTAGAAATATTTAGAGACACTCAAAATACTGGAGCAAGAAATAGAATTGTTGAAGTTAAAGTTGGGGTACAGGATAATCCAAGTAATACAAGCTTTAATATGAGAAGATTAGCAAATGAAAACTTAGAGTATGGAGATAAAATTAAAATTTATGCAAGGCAAACACCGAATTTTAGAATAAAAGGTGAAATACTTGGTGATGTAAAAGAAGATTATTCAGATGGGGTTCAAAATAAAATGAATCTTGACTATGTTCAATTTAAAATAACTAAGAATGGTTTAATTGCAATTTACAATGACACAGATTTAAATGATAACATAAAAAATGTTATAACAAATATAGATAGAGGTGGATTACAACCTTTTAAAATTAAGTTTGACATATCAGATAATGGTTCTAATACAAATAATATTGGGAAAATAATTGTAGAAGGTTATAGTGAACCAATAATTTATCAAGATGGAACAAATGCATTAAAAATTAAATTAGTTAGACAAGGTCAAGACACTATAGAGAGAACATTTATAGGGACTGAATCAGGTAAAAAAAATCAAAATGAACTTAATGATAAGTTTGCTAGCTTTAACAATCAATATGTTAAAGATGGAGATTATATAGAATTTTGGGCAAAAGCACCAGATAGAATGTTTTTAACAGGAAATGTTATAGATAAAGTTAATAATCATGATTATACAAAAGGTGCAACTCAAGAACTTTTCCAAAATACAAGATTTTATTTTAAAGCAACAGGTATTGAAGCTGTTTATAATAAAGAACCAGAGATAATTGCTAAAGATATTGATATATACTCAGAAGATTATACAAATGGAAAACAGTTTGATTTAAAAAGTGGGGTATTAGTTGAAGATGACCATGATAAAAATATTAATATATTAAATTCAACTTATGAAATAGACAATCAAACTATTAATTCTAGCAATGGTAGAAATATTTTAACTTATAGTATAAATGAAAATACTCGTAAAGATGGAGATACGGAAAATAGTATAAATACTAGTGTTTTAGGAGAAAGAACTGTAACTTATACTTATATAGACAGCTGGGGAAGAACTGGAACAACAACAAGAAAAGTAGTTGTTAGACCACAGTTATATAAAAATAAAATTCAAGTATATGCTGAAGATAATGAAAGTTTAGAAGCAAGAACAACTATAAATGAAGATATAGTTGATAGTAGTAGCAATACTAATACTGGAAATAATAATGAACAAAATTCTGGTTCACAATCACCAGAAGATAGTGATAATTCTAATGTAGAAACTAACTCTAAAAAGCCAGCATTTGAAATTGGATTTAATACTTTAACTAATAAGTATGAAGTAATAAATGCAAGAGATGAGTATTTAGATATAGAAAATCCAAGAAAAGATATATTTGCTATTCAGATAAAGGGTTCAGATGGAAATGTAAAGTTTGCAAAAACTCTACAAGGTAATGATAAAGGAACTACTGAAAAGTTAAAAGAATTAAATAATGTTTCATATGTTGAAACAGATGTTATTAGAGTTTGGAGAGCTAGTAGTGAAAATGAAGTTATTCCATTTACTTCTGAAGATGAAACTGAAAGTGGAAATGTAGTGGTACCTAATCTTAAAATTACTGGAAATATATCTAAAGCTGATAAAATAAAAGAAGATTATTCTAATGGTATTAATAATATTGATTTTATGAATAACGTTGGATTTAATCCAAAAGCAGAAGGGTTAAATGCTATTTATAATGAAGCTCCAGTAATAGATGGTTTTACAGAAGCTAAAGAAATAATTGAAAAGGGAGCTAGAGTGAATTTAAGTACAGGTATAACAGTTTCTCATGATAATGGATATACAAGCAATACATTTACAGTATCACCAGAAAGTATAGATACAAACCAATTAGGTATACATCAAATAACATATACAGCTACTGATAATTGGAATAGAACTACTACTAAAGTACGAACTATTGAAGTTGTATCTAAAGTTAAAAGTAATAGTATTGAAGTGTATAATCCAAATGAAAGTAGCACAGATTTATTATTTAAAATTGATTTTGATGCAAGTAATAAAAAATTCTTAGTTAATAAATCTCAAGATACTAATACAGAAACACAAGGACCTAATGATAATGCTGAAGAGCAAGAAAGTAGAACTGGAGAGTTAGCACCAGATGAAGGTAATGGTGAAGAAGTTGAAGCACCAGGAGAAACTACACCACCTGCAGAAAATATATCACCAGAAGAAGAATCTAATAATGGAAAGATGTTTAGAATAAAAGTATTTAATAATAATGGTGAGATAGTAGTTAACTCAACTATAGATTCATTAGCTAATACAGAAAGTTTAAATTCATTAGAGAATATAAAAAATCAATTAAATAAATTAATTGAGTATACTTTTAATATTGGTGATACAATAAGTATTTGGACAAGTAACCATGAAAAAGTAAAAATTAAAGGTAATATTAAAAATAAAACTCATGACTATAGCAATGGTTTAATATCTGAAATGGAAAAAGTAAGATTTAAAATAACTGAAGATGGATTACAAGAAATAAAAGCATCTACTCCAGTTATAACTTTTGAAGAAAATGAAAATACTTCAGTTGAAGTAAAAAGAGGAGAAGCTATAGAGTATTTAAATGGTGTAACAATAACTGATACTAATGAACATATAGAACTTTCTAAAGTTAAATACACTTCAGAAAATATAGACACTAAAGTTTTAGGTGAAAAAGAAGTTACTTACACAGTTACAAACAGCTGGGGAGTAACAACAACGAAAGTTAGAAAATTCAATGTTGTACCTAAAAATAATATTGAGGGTGTAATATTAAAATTAAAGTCAGAAAATAATGATGAAAATTATTTAGAGATAGGTTTTGATGAGTTAGAGAAAAAACTTAAAGTTTACAATAAACCTACAGCAGCATTATATTCTAATGATAGTGAAAGTGTATTAACTCTTTCTATTTATGATAGAAATGGAGCTACTTTAAAAACTTTACAAGTACAAGGAAATGTACTTATAAGTGATGATGAAATTAAAAAAATTAATGATTTAGAGTATCAAGAAGGAATATTTATAGGTGTTGAAACTAAATATCCTAAAAACCTATCAATTGCTGGTAATATTGAAAAAGTTAATAATTTAAATAATCATTCATTAGATTTATCAAATGGTATAGATGAAAATGAATTAGATACTTTTAAAAATACTAGATTTAAAATAGGAAGTACTCAAATTCAAGCTATTTATAATGAAGCTCCAGTTATAACTTATCCAAATCAAAATGAAGCTGACAAAGGTATAATAACTGTTAAAAAAGGAGAAATATATGATTATAATCAAGATTTAACAGTTACTGATGATCATGATGGAAATATAGAACCTTCAAATGTTGGTGTTGATGAAAGTGCAGTAAATTATGAAGAAGTAGGTAATTATGAAATTACTTATATTGTTACTGATAGCTGGGGAAGAGATGGAACATTAACTAGACCAGTAAAAATTGTTAGTAATATAGTAGGCAATGAAATAGATATTTACTCAAAAGGAACTGCAAATCAAGAGCCATCACAAAATACTGAAACTAATGGAAATACACAAACTATTAGTGAATCAATAACAGATGATACTACTTCTGGAGGAAGTTCAGGTAATGAAGGTGAAACAGAAGATAGTGATAAAGGTGATACTGAAACAAGTAAACCAACTAATGATAATAGAGTATTTACAATTGGATTTAATGAAGAATTTAATACAGTAGATTCTAAAACTGAAGTAAAAGTAAAACTACAAATTAAAAATAAAAAGAGTATAAAAATTGATTCAGATAATCCAGAAAAAGAAGCTATTAAAATAGTGCTTTATAATGAAAATGGTGAAGAAAAGCAAAAAATATCTTTAAAAGGAAGTATTACAGGTGAATCTTCAGAAATAATGAAATTAGAAGAGTGGCAACTTGAATATGGTGATTATATTTCACTATATGCTTCAGATTTAGATGAAGAAAATAATACTACAACTATAACACCACCACAGCAATCACCTGATGAAAATCCAAGTGAAAGAAATATTTCTATAATTAATGAAAACTCTTCATTAGAAGGTACAGAAGGAACTGATGGTAGTTCAGAAAATGATTCAAATGGAATAGTAGAAGGAAATACTCCATCTACACCAGAAAAAAAAGAAATTACTACAAGTATGATAAGAATTACAGGTGGAGTTTTAAATGCTAGAGAGTTATACGATTCAGGAGCAGTAAAGAAAGATAATATTGTCAACGTAAGATTTGAAATTACTGATGCCGGATTAGAAGCATTATATAATGATGCACCAAGTATTTACATAAGTTCAGATAACTTTAGTAAGTATTTAGGAGAAACATATAAACTAACAGAAGGCATAAATGTATATGATGATTTAGATGGTACATTAGGAGAAAGTAGTATAAAAACAACTTATAGAAAGACTGGAAATGTACCAGCAGAATCTACTAATGGAACTACACAAAGTGGTTCAACTTCATCAAGTACTAGAACTAGTTCTGAAGGAAGTGGTAATTCAAGTGATGGAAGTAATTCAAGTGATACACCTAATGATGGAACTACAGATGAAAATAATAATACATCTAATGGAGATACTACAAATAAATTACCAGAAGATCCAGGATTATATGAAATAACATATATAGCAACTGATAGTTGGGGAAGACAATCTACTGCAACTAGGAATATAACTATTAATCCAGGTATAAATAGACATGAATTATTATTTGGTGGACGTAATCAACAAGAGAAAGATTTGACTGCTTTTAAATTAAACTTAAGAGAAGATAAAATTACTCATAAACCTAAAATTACTTTTGAAGCTTTTGTAAATAAAATTATTGCAACTTCAAATGGGATTGAAAATTATTACCAAATAAAAGTATTGAGAGAAAATGTAAATAAAACTACTGAAATAGTTTTTTCAGCTGCAGTAGATGCAACAAATAATCCTCAAGCTACTAATTTTTCTATTAAAGAAATAGAAAATCTAAACTTAGAATATGGTTATAAAATTCAAGTTATTGCAAGACAAACACCTAATTTTAGTATAAAGGGAGAAATATTAGGTGATGTATATACTGATTATAGTAAAGGTGTAGGTAATAGATATTATTTAGACTATGTAACTTTTGAAATTACTAAAAAAGGATTAGTAGCACATTATGACGATTCAACCATGGCAATAGATGAAAATGTATTTACTGTTGTTGATAGAGGAGGATTAAATCCTTTTAGAATAAAGGTAATACCTTCTTCAAATAATAATTTTATTGGAACTTTAAATGTTACAACAAAAGGTGAACAAATAATATATCAAGAACATGGTGAAACTCAAAATGTATTATCTATTGGTTTATATAGAGCTAATGGTAGAGATAATATAATTGAAAGCTTTTCATCAAGTAGTGCTGGAAGTGGTGATAATAAAAGAAAATTTGATAGATTTAATAATCAGAATGTGTATGAGGGTGATTATTTACAAATTAGATTTAATCGTCCTGATATGATGTATGTAATGGGGAAATACAATTCTAAGACTAATGTAAAAGTAGATTATAATGAAGGTGCTAAAGAAGCAGATAATTTAGATAATGTAAGGTTTTACTTTACTAAAGATACGTCTAATAAAAATAGAACAGGAGAACGTAATTCTATTTTACTTCCTGTATATAATGAAACACCTAAAATTACAGGAATGGATTTTGTTAGAGTTCCTGTAGGTGATACTTTTAATTTATTAGGTGGAGTTGTAACTTCAGATGAAATAGATGATGATTTAGGTAAGAAAGTTAAGTTAGTTATAAAAAATGATGATTTAAAAATTAATAAAACTATTAGCCAAAATGCAACTAAAACTATTTCTTCAAATGGTATTAGAGGAATATTTAATAAATCTGCAAGTAATGTAAACTCTACTGATAGTACAGCTACATTTGATAAAAGTAATTCAATTGATGGAACTATCAATACTAGTGATGTAATTGATATGACTGCCTTTAACTATAAGTTTGATAAATCAGGTATATTTAATATTGAGTATACAATAGTTGGGGAAGAACTACAACTGAATATAAAACAATTCAAGTGTATGGTTCACCTGAAATAGCTCCAAAGGAAGATGTAGTGCAAAATGAAACCACAGGAGAAGATGGAGAAAAGATAGGAACTGTAACTGTTGAATTAAATAGTATGAAGGAAAATATTCAAGAGTATATGGAATCATACTTTAAAAGTTTAGTTAGCATATCAGACGTAGAAGATGATGATAAGGACTTAAAAGTTGAAATTGAAGGGGAAGTTAATCCTAAAGAAGTTGGAATTTATCCAGTAAATTATAAGGTTACTGATACTCATGGAAATATAACTATGTATAAGATTAATGGTTAATGTAGTTAAAACAATTAAAGCAACAGTAACTACAGATATTCCATTCCAAGTAGTAACTAACTTATTAAATGAAAATGGTACAACAGAAAATATAAAGGATAGGTTTGTATCATCAAAAATTAGAATTAAAAATAATAATCCAAATTCTAAGATGGAAGTTTATGTTAAAGGATTAAGCAAGAGTGAGGGTGAACTAGAATTAGTTAATCCAAATGATACAAATTTTGAATCTTTAGATAAATTTGAATCATTAAGAAAAATGGCTTTAGGAGTTTACTTTGAAAGTAAAAGTAGTGAAATGGAAAATGATGAATCACCTCAAGAAAATAGAAGTGGTGAAAGTTTAGATGGATCTGATGAAGAATCATCAATAGACAACACAAAAGTATTTACTAAGGATTCACCATTATGGTTAACTGTTGGTATGAGTGAAGTTAAGATTAAAACCATGAATCAAGCTACAGGTAGTAAGAGTGAAACTATATTACCATCTAAAAATGACGCAAATGATGGTAGCGGTGAAGAAAATGGTAATGGTGAAAATCAACGAGAGTCATATACTAATTCAAGTGAACACTCTGAAGAAAGCACACCAAGTAATGGTGAAACAAATAATGCCAATAATCAATTAAGTAATCCAAATTATTATATTAAGGATTACGGTGATATAAATAGTGAAATTCTAGAATTTGGTCTTACAGCTAAATATGGAAATAATTTTGCTGGAGGAAAAGTTAGAGGTAAATTTAAATTGATATTTGAATTTAGATAAAAAATAAAAGAGAGAAGAATCTAATATAATTTTTAATAAATTGTACTAGAGGAAGCTCTCTTTTTTTGCGCAGACAAATTATTATTGAAATTGGGCAAAAAGAAATTAAAAAAAACATAGAAAGAGAGTAAAGCTATAGGCTAAAAAATTAGCATGTAGCTTTGTTTTTTTTGCATAAAATGGTTATTTAATACAAAAGTTAATAAAACTTTAAAAGTTTAAAAAAAGGTTAGCAAATTAGATCGAAATATGCTAAAATATATAACATGTTAAAAAGAGGAGGATAAGCTTTAATTATGAACAATAAATTGGAAAATTTAACGTCAGTTAAGAATTTATCAATTTCAAAAAAATTAAAAAAAGTATTAATTGTAGCAGTAATAATTATTTCAACTATTACGGTTGCTACTGGAGTAGGTCTTATGTATTTAAAAGGGCAACTTGAAAGTTTTGTTGAAACTGAGTATGCTTCTGAAATATCAATACAAGAAACTGCAACAAGTATATTAACTTTAGCAAGAGATATAAGAGATGCTTATATAAGAGCTGAAAATGGTGAAAATATATCATCATATGATCAAAATGTGAAAAAATATGTAAATGAAATAACTACTGAATTAGAGTATGTTTATAATATTAACAAAGATCCAGAAATAGCAAGAGAGCTTGAGAATTTTGGTAATAATATATCAAAGTGGATAAATATAGGTAACGAAATATTAACAGCAATAAATAATAAGGATATGGCAAAAGCTAATAAACTTATATTAAATGATTGTCCAGAAGTATTAGATGTTATAATTGAACAAGTATCTTTAATAGGTGATAAAATAAGTACAAATGTTCAAGATGATATACAAGGGACTACTAGATACATAGGAATAGTAATGATTATAATAATAGTAATAATAATCATTGGTTTAATACTTATAACAAAAGTTGTGCAAGCTATAATTGAAAGTATTTCTAATCCAGTTGAAGAAATAAAAGCAGCTGCATTAGAAATGGCTAAAGGTAACTATGATTTAGAAATAGAATATACATCAGAAGATGAAATTGGTGTATTAGCAGATTGTATGAGAGAAATGATTTTATTTACTAAAGATAATATAAGTAATATAACAGAAGTATTAAATAAATTTGCTGAAGGTAACTTTGATGTTGAAATTGAAGATAACTATATTGGTGAATTTATAGAGATAAAAGAATCACTAGAAAAGATAGTAGATTCTATAAATAATACATTCTATGATATTAAAATAGTTACTGAGCAAGTTAAGGATGGTTCAGAACAAGTTGCATCAACAGCTCAAATTATATCAGAAGGAGCTATAAATCAAGCTGGTATAATTCAAGAATTAATGGCTGCTATTGGACAAATAAATGAAAAAGTTAAAGTTTCAACTGAACAAGCTAATAGCACAAACGTTTTAACTAGAGAGTTAGGAAATCAAATTGAATTAAATAATGAAAAAATGAATGAAATGGTGACTGCTATGAATAAAATAGAAGAGTCATCTATAAACATTAAATCAATAATCAATACTATTTATAGTATATCAGAACAAACAAATCTTTTAGCACTTAATGCAGCTATAGAAGCAGCTAGAGCTGGAGAGTCAGGAAAAGGATTTGCAGTTGTTGCAGATGAAATTAGAAAGCTTGCAGAAGAAAGTTCAGTGGCTGTAAAGAATACAGAAATATTAATAGAAGATTCTATAAATAATGTAAATGATGGTAAGAATGTTGCTGATGAAGCATCAGAAGCATTAAGTTCTGTTGTAGGAAAAGCTAAGGAAGCGGTAGAGCTAATTGGTACAATAGCAGAATTAACAGAGCAAGGGGCAATGGCTATTTCAGAAGTATATAATGGTATAGACCAAATTGCAGAGGTAGTAGAATCTAATACAGCAATTTCAGAAGAAAGTGCTGCTGCCAGTGAAGAATTATCAAGTCAATCTGAAAGTTTACAAAATATGATTGATAAATTTAAATTAAGATAGTTTAATAAAAATTAAATAATAAAAATAGACAGTTATTAGAAGTATTATTGAAAACTTAATATCTGTCTATTTTTTTATGAAAAAAAGATATATAATTAATAGATGATAAATAGAACAGACTATTGGAGGAAAATTTTAGTGAAGAAAGTAATAATAGCAGAAAAACCTTCTGTAGCTAAGAATATTGCAGATGCATACAATATAAAAATAAGAAAAGATGGGTATTTTGAAGGTGATGATTATTTAGTAACCTGGGCTTTTGGTCATTTATTTCAATTATTTGATGCCAAAGATTATGATGAAAATATGAAAGGGTGGAGAATGGATAAATTTCCATTTATACCTGAAGATTTTAAATATAAAGTAAAATGTGATAACGTAAATAGAAGTGTTACAGATAAAGGTGCAGAAAAGCAAATTAATATAATTAAAACATTAATAGACCGTGATGATGTGGATGGTGTTATATCTGCAACTGACCAAGACCGTGAAGGTGAACTTATATCACTGGAAGTATTTATGTACTTAAATCAAAATAAGCCTATATATAGATTACTATTAAATGAATGGACTCCAGATGAAGTTAGAAAAGGGATGAATAATTTAAAGGAAAATATAGAAATGAAATCCCTTCAAGATGCAGGTATAAGTAGACAGTGGGCTGATTGGATTATAGGAATAAATTTAACTTCAGTAGCAACATTAAGATATGGTGGTACAGGTAAAGAAAGAAAAATGATTAATATAGGAAGAGTTTTACTTCCTACATTAAAAATAATATATGATAGAGATAAAGAAATAGAAAATTTTAAAGCATCTACATACTATAAGCTGTTGGCAACTTTTAAGACAAAGAATAATGAAGAGTTTGAAGGAACTTATTATAATGAAAATAATAATGAAAAGTTTGAAGATAAAAAAGTTGTTGAAGAATTAAAAAAGCATCTTAAAGATAAAGAAGGTGAAATTATAGAGAAACAAGTGGAAAAGAAGAGAGAATATGCCCCTCTATTATTTAATTTATCTAACTTACAAGGTTATATAACAAGTAAATATAAAGGTTGGACATCAGATAAGGTATTAAAGGTGGCACAAGGCCTTTATGAAAAGAAATTTATAACTTATCCAAGAACAGGAAGTGTTGCTTTAGATGAAAGTTTAAAAGATAAAACTAAAAAAGTTCTTGAAGTAGCGAAAAATGGATTGTTGTATGAAGAGCAAATTAAGTTTGTAGATAATAAAAGAATATTTGACAACTCTAAGGTAGAAAGCCATAGTGCAATAACACCTACATATATTAGACCAACAGGTTTAAGTAAAGATGAAGAAATAGTATATAATTCAATTAAAAATAGATTTATAATGCAATTTATGCCTATAGCAGAATTTGAGGAAACTAAGTTAACAGTAAAAATTCATGATGAAAAATTTAAAGGTATTTTTGCTGCTAAAGGTAGAGTTCAAATAGTTGAAGGATGGCGTGTAGTTGAAAAAATTGAAACAAAAGATACTATTTTACCTTTTGTAAATGGAAAGGAAATTATACAAGTAGTTGATGAAAAAGTTAATACTGTAACTAAGAAACCACCAAAGCTTCACAATGAAAAAACTCTATTAAGAGTTATGGAGACATGCGGAAAAAGTTTTAAAGATGAAGAAGATTCTCCAGAGATGATGCAAGCAATTTTAAGTGGATTTAGTATAGGAACACCGGCAACAAGGGCTGAAACCATTAAGAAATTAAAGGATACTGGATATATTAAATCAAAAGGTAAGAGTTTAACTTGTACTGACCTTGGAAAAACTTTAGTTGAAATATTCCCTGTTAAAGAACTTTTAGATTTACAATATACAGGAAGACTTGAAAAGACTTTATCTGATATAGAAAAAGGTAAATTTAAGAAAGATGATTTCTTATCCATGATAAAAGCTTTCACTGTAGAAGCTGTAGAGGATATTAAGAAAGATACAGCTATGCTAAAGAACTTTAAAGTAGAATTACCAGAAGGAACAGAAAGTATAGGTAAATGCCCTGTATGTGGTAATGATATAATTGAAGGAGAAAAAGGATTTGGTTGTACCAATTGGAAAAATGGTTGTAAATATACCATTTGGAAAAATGATAAATTCATTGAAAGTATGGGTAAGAAAGTGACTAAGGAAATGGTAAAGTTACTGCTTAAAAATGGTAAAGTAGGTTTTAGAAATCTTAAGAGTAAGAAAGGAACTTTATTCTCAGCATATTTAAGATACGAAAAAGATGAAAAGACAGGATATTATAACTGGAAAATGGAGTTTATAAACTAAAAATAATAATACTTGTCCATTGTCAATGAAAATGTTAAAGTATAAATAAGTAATAATGCCATATATTAAGCTCATATAAGTATATTAATAATAAATATGGAAACACTTAAAGCTAATATGAGGTGATATATATGGATAAGGTTATTTATTTATTTAGGAAAGTAGGTGGGGAGATGAGGATTGAATCAATAGAAGAAAAAGCTAAAGATACAATTGAAAAGTATTCTTTCAATGAATTTCCAATTGATCCTGTAAAGATAGCACTTAAAGTGGGAATTGCTGTTAGAGATGTACAGTTTAAAGATATTGCTGAAGATAGTGTTTGTGGTGGAATACTTAAAGAAAATGAATCCATAGAAATTTATGTCAATAAATATGATCCTATAAATAGAAAGAGATTTACAATTGCTCATGAATTAGGTCATTATTTTTTAGGACATTTGGAAAATAAGGGTGAATGTATAGATTTACATAGAGATATTAATAATGAAAATAAAATTATTGAAATACAAGCAAATGCATTTGCAGCTGCACTTTTAATGGAAAAAAATAGAGTAGAATATTCTTTTAAGACATTGAAAAAGGTTGGATTTTCAAATGAAAATATTATTTTAGAATTATCTAAAATATTTGCAGTTTCAGCTTCTGCAATGAATTTGAGAGTACAAAAGTTAGGGTTAATGTAGGTATAAAATGGAGCAAAAAGACAATTATCAAATAAAATTATCAGATGTTATAGATGATAAAGAAACAAGTGAAATAATAGATAGTACTATAAGTCATGAAGTTAAGCAAGATATTGAAAAACAAATTGAACTTATAAAGATTTTAGATGTTTGGAAAGAGGAAAAAAGGTCAGATCAAAAGATAAAGATAATAATTTGTTTAGTGGTTTTAGGAATAGTAATAAATCAAGTACATTTTATAAATAAACTCGTTAGCAATATAGGTAATGGAAGTTGGAAGATGGAAGAATGGACATTTAGGCTTATAGTTACAGGAGTATTTGTTGAAATAGTAGCTATTTTTAAAATAATAGTAACAAATTTATTCCCTGTAAATGGAAGTAAAGACTTTTTAGAGTTTATAGGTAATTTTAAGAAAAGTGAAAAAAGTAGTTAATAATTATTACTATGATTTAATCAAATTAATTAGATAATATAATAATAAGTTAGTACATTTAAAGAGGCATTTTAAGTGTCTCTTAATTTTTTTTGTATTATATACGAAAATAATAGTATAAAAATATATGAAAGAAGATGATAAATATGAAGAAATTATTGATGATAATCATAGTAGCAGTAGTACTAGGAGGATTAGGTTATGGAATATATGATTCAGTAAAACCAAAAGAAAAATATGAAATCAAACTTTGGAATAATATTTATAATGGTGATAGCATAGCGTTATTTTATGAAGAGGAAAGTGATTTAAGAATAGAAATGTTAAGAGCTCTTTATAATCTTGATAAAATAGATAAAGGCGATGATGAGATAAATTATATATTAAAGGTATCAGAAGCTGCAAGCAAGGTAGTAACTTTAGATAATGTGGATGATACAAAGGCTCTTAATGGTTATGATATTATCAGATTAATTGGTGAAAAAAGAATTGTATCAGCTAAGGATATGGCTATAATTGTAAGAGATTTTATTACTTCTGTAGGATATGATGCAAGAATTGGTGAGATTAGATGTAGTAAAAAAGATGAAGATAAATATGATATATATTATATTGTTGAATACTACAGTGATAAGTATAATAAATGGATTGCTGTAGATATTGTAGATGGTGGATATTTTACTTTTGAAAATACTCCTTGTAGTGGTGTTGAATTAGTTGAAAAAGGAATTTCACAATTAAAATATATAGGTAAAGTATCGTCAGAAGAATATTTTAGTGATAAAAAAGATTTATTTAAATCATATACAATTATGATAGATAATACTGTTGATAGAGTAAAAAGTAATAGTGTTATTACATATATTACATCTAAAAATGAAATAACTCTTACATATGGTGATAAAGCTTTAATGCCAACAATATATACAGAAAATAGAGAGTTGTTTACAAAAGCACCAAATGCAGAAGGTGAAGTAGAAGATGATAAAGCTTATATAATATTGATGAAAAGTGAGGAGGAAGGCGTAGAAAGGTTTGTAGTAGGTGGATTTAAAAATGGTAAAATAATGGATGAATATTATGTAGGAAGAAGTAATGGAACTTTTGAAAAAGTAAATGAATATTTCGAATTAGAACTTATTAAAGGTAAAAATATGATAAGTATTTCATGTGATGGAGTTAATGAAGATGCTAGAATTGAAATTACTTATAATTAGTCAATAAATTTTATAAAAATTAGTATTAAATTTTATTATGAATTATATTATAGTAATAGCAGTGAAAATAGGTAGTAAAGTGGTAAATGATGTAATCAGATGTTATGACTTTTATATAATAAATAAAGATATAAAAGTAGTATATGGGGAGGGATTTTATATGGTTCAGCCAATTAAGAAAATAGCATTACTAACAGGTGGAGGAGATTGTCCAGGATTAAATGCAGTAATACGTGCTATAACAAGAGCTGCTATTTTGAATTATGGAATTGAAGTTATAGGTTATAGGTTTGGTTATAAAGGACTATATCATAATAACTTCATGCCATTGACCATGGAAACTGTAACAGGAATACTTCACAGAGGTGGAACTATTCTGTATAGTTCTAATAAAGATAATTTGTTTAATTATATGGTAGAAAAAAATGGTGTTATAAGCAAGGAAGATGTATCAGATGTAGCTATAGAAAATATGAAAAAAGAGGGAGTAGATGTATTGGTAGTCATTGGAGGAGATGGTACTTTAACATCTGCAAGGGATTTTGCTAGAAAAGGTGTTAATGTAATAGGAGTGCCTAAAACAATTGATAATGATTTAGCATCCACTGATGTTACCTTTGGGTTCAATACAGCAATAGATGTAGTTACAGAAGCATTAGATAGGCTTCATACCACAGCAGAATCACATCACAGAATAATGCTATGTGAGGTAATGGGAAGGAATGCTGGTTGGATTGCCTTAGAGTCAGGAATAGCAGGTTCAGCAGACGTTATCTTAATTCCAGAGATACCATATGATTTAAATAAGATAATAGATAAGGTAAAGGAGAGAGAAAGTTGTGGTAAGAACTTTACTATAATTGTAGTGGCAGAAGGTGCAAAACCTAAGGATGGAAATGTGGTTATATCAAAGATTGTTAAGGATAGTCCAGATCCAATTAGGCTAGGTGGTATCGGTAATAAACTAGCTGGTGATATAGAGTGCTTAATGAAAGATAAAGAAGTACGATGTACTGTTCTTGGACATATTCAAAGAGGGGGGAATACTTGTACTTATGACAGGATATTGTCTACAAGATATGGAGTTGCTGCTGTTGAAATGATTGTAAATAGGGAATTTGGTAAAATGGTATGTTTAAAGGGAGATACTATAACCAGTGATACCCTTGAAAATGTAATAGGACAAAAAACTAAGAATGTCAATCCAGATGGAGAATTAGTAAAGATAGCAAAAAAAATAGGAATATCCTTTGCAGACTAATATTACTGAAGAGAAGAATACTGTCTATGAAAATAGGCAGTTTTTTAGTATATTATCAATTGATGTATATTTTTAGGAAATGAAAAAGAATATTTAATAAATTATATGACTATGTTAAAATATTTAAAAAAGAAAACAATATAAACCGGAGGGTATTAGATGAATTGTATTAAGAAGTATTTAGAAACAAGAGTAGGAAATTATTCGTTTTATTTTGAGGATTTAAGAAGTGGATATTCTTATGGATATAATGAAAACGTTTCTATGACTGCGGCAGGATGTATGAAATTGCCTATAGCTATTTCACTTATAAAAGCTGTGGAAGATAAGAGAGCTAATTTTATGGACAAGATAAAGGTATTAAATGATGAAAAAGTATATGGTACAGGAATAATTCATGAGTTTGATGATAGAGATTATACATTATTTGAGTTGATGGTAATTATGCTGATTCAAAGTGATAATACGGCAGCTAATAAGATAATTGATATATTAGGCATGGAACAAATCAATGAAGATATAAAATCAATGGAGTTAAAAAATACTAAGTTAAATAGGAAGACAGCAGATGAACGTATGCTGGATGTAAATATAGAAAATATGACTTCAGCATATGATTTGTGTATGATGTGGAAGCATTTATATAATGGAACATTTTTAAATAAAGAGAATGGGCAAATGCTTATTGATATTTTAGAAAGACAACAAATCAAGAATAAGCTAGCATTATATATCCAAGATGATTTAAAATCAGAAATATCTAGCAAAACTGGAGATAAGCTATCTGTTGAAAATGATACAGAGTATATACACAATGAAAAGGGAAATTTCACCTTTACAGTTCTATCAGAAAAAGTGCCAAACAGTGTTTATGGAACTATAACTTTAGCTAAATGTGGAAAAATGATGTGGGATGAAATAACTAATAATTGGAGTTAATAATATTGACAATATTGAGAAGTAATGTTATCCTAAGTAAAAATGAGTACCTTTAAGGGAGTCCAGAGAGATTCAAAAGGAAGCAGATTTTGGTAGAATATTAGGATTAGTATGCCTTCCTTTTGATATAAAGGGAGGCGTTTTTTTAATTCTTTTTAAATTTAACTCAGAGAAGTTAAAAAAGGAGTGGAAAATATGAAAAGCAGACATTTAATAAATCCTATGGATTTATCTATAGGTGAACTTGATGAAATATTTACATTAGCACATCAAATAATAGCAAATCCAAATGAATTTTCCAATTGTTGCAATGGCAAGATATTAGCAACATTATTCTATGAGCCAAGTACGCGAACAAGATTTAGTTTTGAAGCTGCAATGATGAGGTTAGGAGGAAAAATATTAGGTTTTTCTGAGCCAAATTCAAGCTCTGCAGCCAAAGGTGAAACTTTAGCCGATACTATAAAAATGGTTTCAATTTATTCAGATATTATAGCTATGAGACATCCTAAAGAAGGATCTGCAAAGGTTGCAAGCATGTATTCACAGGTGCCTGTAATAAATGCAGGAGATGGAGGACATCATCATCCAACTCAGACATTGACAGATCTTTTAACTATTAAGAGTTTGAAGGGAACACTGCATAATCATGTCATAGGTATATGTGGTGACTTAAAATATGGTAGAACAGTACAGTCATTAATTACAGCCATGTCTAGATATGAAAATATAAAATTTATCCTTATTTCTCCAAAAGAATTAAGGATTCCACAGTATATAAGACAGGAAGTGTTAGATAAAAATAATATAGAGTATTGTGAGGTAGAAAAGATTGAAGAGGTTATAGAAAGCCTAGATATCTTATATATGACAAGAATTCAAAAGGAAAGATTCTTCAATGAGAATGAATATTTAAGATTAAAAGATAGCTATATTTTAGATTCACATAAAATGGAGATAGCTAAAAAAGATATGATAGTTATGCACCCATTACCAAGGGTTAATGAAATTGATATTGAAGTAGACAAAGATGTAAGAGCCGCTTATTTCAAGCAAGCAGAGTTTGGTATGTATGTAAGAATGGCTTTAATAGTTAAATTACTTAGGGGAGTGGAATACATAAATGAAGCTAAAGATGAACAAATAATTAAAAAGATAAAATCTCCATTACCTCAAAAGATTAGTAAAATATTAAAATGCAATAATCCTAGATGTATAACAAGTGATGAAAAATACTTAGAAGATGTTTTTGAGCTTGTGGATGAAGATAAGGGATCATACAAATGTCAATATTGCGATACTATAATTAATCCAAGGGAGGTATAGGAAATATGAATAACTTACTTATAAAAAATGTCAATATAATTGATACCTTTCAGAATTTTCATGGAGATATATATATTGAAGAAGGAATAATAAAAGAGGTTGGCTTAGAGATTATTAAAGAAGGCGTAGAAGTATTAGAGGGAAATGGGCTAGTGTTAATGCCAGCATTCATAGATACTCATGCACATTTTAGGGAACCAGGTCTTACTCATAAAGAAGATATAGAAAGTGGATCAAAAGCAGCGGTAAAAGGTGGATATACTGCAGCTTGTCTTATGGCTAATACTAGTCCTATTTGCAGTAATTATGATGTTTTAAATCATGTAAGAGATAGAGCAGAGGAAGTGGGACTTATAGATATACATCAATGTGTGTCAGTAACTGATAATTTTAAAGGCAGCAGTATAGAGCATTTAAAAAATTTTAAGGATGATAAGGAAGTAAAAGCCATATCAGATGATGGTGTAGGAATTATGGATTCCAGCGTAATGATGAAGGCAATGGAATTTGCAAAGGAAAATAATTGGGTAGTTATGTCTCATGCTGAAGATAAGACTTTTTCTAAAATTGATATGAGAATTGCTGAAGATTTAATGACAATTAGAGATTTATATTTGGCCAAGGTAACAGGAGCTCATCTTCATATGGCCCATGTAAGTACTAAAGAAGCGGTAAAAGCAATAACAACATCAAAAGAAGAAGGTGTAAAGGTAACTTGTGAAGTTACACCACATCATATTGCTCTTGATGAAAACATAAGCAATTATAGGATAAACCCTCCAATAAGAAATAAGGAAGATATAAAGATTATCATAGATGCCATTAAGAAAGGGATAATTGATTGTATAGGAACAGATCATGCTCCACATACGGAGGAAGATAAGAAAAATGGAGCACCTGGTATGGTAGGATTAGAAACAGCCTTTTCTATTTGCTATACAACATTGGTGAAGGAAAATGGTATTTCACTAAATAAATTAAGTGAGCTTATGTCTAAGAAGCCAGCAGAAATACTAGGAATGAATAAAGGATTGATATCTGTAGGATATGATGGAGATATGGTTTTGCTAGACTTAAATAAAGAAATAGTAGTTAATAAGGAAACTTTCCTGTCAAAAGGAAAGAATACTCCTTTCCATGGAAGAAAATACTTTGGAGAAGTTATGATTACTATAAGAAAAGGTAAGATAGTTTATAAATCTTAAGTTAAGGAGAGGTAAGTGATGGGTAAGTTAATAATAGATAAATTGTATGAGAGAGTTGAGGAAAGAGGTGTAGTGTGTCTAGGGCTTGATACAGATGCATCATATATACCACAACATATTTTATCAGGAAAAAGCTTAGATGAGGCAATATTTCAATTTAATAAGGAAATAATAGATGCAACTCTTGATGTTGTTGCATGTTATAAGGTGCAGATAGCATATTATGAAGCCTTGGGATTAGCTGGGCTTATTGCTTATAAGAATACTTTACAGTATTTAAGAGAAAAAGATGCAATAATTATTGCTGATATTAAGAGAGGCGATATAGCTGCTACTGCATCACAATATGCTAAAGCACATTTTACAGGAGACTTTGAGGCAGACTTTATAACTTTAAGTCCATATATGGGAATGGATAGTATTGAACCATATATGCCGTATATGGAAAGTGGCAAAAAAGGTATTTTTGTATTAGTAAGGACATCAAATAAAGGTGCAGAAGATTTTGAAAATCTAGATATAGAAGGTGGAAAGAAGTTATATAATGAAGTAGCTGATAAGATAACAGAAGCTGGACAAACTGTAAAAGGAAGATATGGTTATACAGCAATTGGTGGGGTAATTGGGTGTACTCATGTGGAAGAAGGTAAGGAAATAAGAAATAGATATAGCAATATGTTCTTTTTAATACCTGGATATGGGGCACAAGGTGGTACTGCCAAAGATGTTGCACTTTATTTAAAGAATGGCAATGGTGGAGTGGTTAATTCATCAAGAGGAATATTATTAGCTTATAAAAAGGAAAATAAAGAATTGGAATATGCAGAATGTGCAAGAAATGAAGCAATTAATATGAGAGATGCTATAAGAGCAGCTGTAAAAGCTATGTAGTGGGAGGATAATATCATGAAATATACAAGAGCAAAAATATTATCTAATAAAAAGATTGTAGATGGAATATATGAAATGGTTGTGGCAGAAGATAGCATAGTTAAACCTGGACAATTTTATATGCTTAAACATCAAGGAGGAACTCTTCTTCCACGACCAATAAGCATAAGTGAAAGTAAAGATGGAAAGATTACATTTGTTTATGCTACAGTAGGAAAAGGAACACAGGAGTTTGCTACACTTACAGAAAATGATTATATTGACCTTACAGGGCCTCTTGGAAATGGGTTTGATATTGACAGAAAATATGGAAATGTAGCTTTAGTTGCTGGGGGAATAGGAATAGCCCCTATGGTAATGCTAGCAAGAGAGCTTAGAAAAAGAAATAAGGGAATGAAATTAGATCTATATGCAGGCTTTAGAGATGAAATATATTTAACAAATGAAATGTGTGAATACATAAATGAAGGTTATGTTTCAACTAATACTGGTAAATATGGACATCATGGATTTATAACAGATATATTAAAGGTAGATGAATATGACACAGTATTGTGCTGTGGTCCAGAAGTAATGATGAAAAAAGTAGTTGAAATGTGTAAGATGCATGGAGTGCAGGTTTTTGTATCAATGGAAAAGCATATGGCTTGTGGCGTAGGTGCATGTCTTGTATGTACATGTAAAACTAAAGATGGTAATAAGAGAACATGCAAAGATGGTCCAGTATTTGATGGAAACTATGTAGAACTATAAAGGCTTAAGGAGTGCATAAGATGTTAAAGGTTAATATAAATGGCGTAGATTTTAAGAATCCTGTAATAGCAGCTTCAGGAACATTTGGATTTGGAAGCGAATATAATGAATTTTATGATGTTGGAATACTAGGTGGTATTTCATCTAAGGGACTTACAATAAATCCTAAAGAAGGTAATAGCGGTATAAGGGTTTTTGAAACGCCAAGTGGAATGATGAATTCAGTAGGGCTACAAAATCCAGGAATAGATAAGTTTATAAATGAAGAATTAATAAAGATGAAGCAGTTTGATACTAACATCATAGCTAATGTAGGTGGTGGCTGTATAGAAGATTATGAGGCAGCAATAGAAAGGCTTAGAGGCACAGATATAGATATGATAGAGCTTAATATATCATGTCCTAATGTAAAAAGTGGGGGAATGGCTTTTGGAATCAAATCAGAGGTAGCTTATGAAATTGTTTCAAAAATAAAGGCCATAGCCCATAAGCCACTTATGGTAAAATTATCACCTAATGCCGAAGATATAGTTGATATGGCCACACAATGTGAAAAAGCAGGTGCTGATTCAATATCATTAATTAATACTATAAAAGGCTTAGCAATAGATCCATATAAGAGAAAGCCTATATTTGATAATGTTTATGCAGGACTATCAGGACCAGCAGTAAAACCAATAGCACTTAGAATGGTACATGAAGTATCAAAAGCTGTAAGCATTCCAGTTATAGGCCTAGGTGGAATAGTATCAGGTACTGATGCCATTGAATTCATGATGGCAGGAGCAACAGCAATTCAAATAGGAACAGTTAATTTTTTTAATCCTAATGCAGGAAAAGAAGTTGTAAAGCAAATGGAACAGTTTTGCATGGAACAAGGAATCAAAGATATAAATGAAATTATTGGTATAATATAAATTTTGTAAAATACTCATAAAGATAAGGATTCAGAAGATGCTGAGTCTTTATCTTTATTTTAATTTCATTAAATAATAAATTACTTTCAAAATTTAACATGTTAATGTAAAATATAGATATAAAAATATAATAAGATATATTACTGGAGGAAATGATGAGGATAGAAATGACAACACCTGCTTTATTATTTACAGCTATATCGCTTTTAATTTCAGCATATACCAGTAGATTCTTAACCTTAGCAGGATTGTTAAGACAGCTAGATCTTCAATATAAGAAGGATAAAGATGAAATAGTATTAATGCAAATAAAAAACTTAAGAAAGAGAATAAATATTATAAGATGGATGCAGACTCTAGGAGTTTTTAGCTTCTTTTTATGTGTACTTACGATGTTTGTTCTTTACATTAATAAACAATTTTTAGGTGAAGTTATATTTGCTATAAGTTTATTATCATTAATGAGTTCACTTTTATTGTCTCTTTACGAAGTTAACATTTCAGTAAAGGCAATTACACTTCAATTAGATAAAGAAGGAATTAAGTAATTAACGCTTCGCCACCGATTAATTCATAAAAAATAGAACCAATAGCTTGATTAGCTAGTGGTTCTATTTTTTATGTTACTTCCAGCATTCTAAGTCGTCTGCTATTTCAGGAATAGAAGAAGCTATAAATACTGGGTCTAAGCCTTGTTTCTTTTGGTTATTGTAATCTTTAAATGCTTTGAAAGCTATGTTGCTAAGTAGTAATATGGCAACAAGGTTTGTGATAGCCATAAGCCCCATAGATACGTCTGCAAAGTTCCAAACTATATCCATTGATACTACTGAACCTAGCATTACCATAATAGCAACTAAGATACGGTAAGTATATAGATATATTTTTTTATCAGATATAAATTGAATATTTGTTTCACCATAATAATAGTTTCCTATGATTGAGCTAAAAGCAAATAATAAGATACAAATTGCAATGAATGTTCCACCCCAAGAACCAACTTGGGAAGTTACAGCAAGCTGAGTAAGTTCAATACCTTTTACTGATCCATCAAGTGGAGCACCTGAAACTAATATGATTAAAGCAGTAGAAGTACAGATGATTAATGTATCGGTAAATACTCCTAAAGTTTGAATGAAACCTTGCTTAACAGGATGACTTACACTTGCAACAGCTGCTGCATTTGGAGCAGATCCCATACCGGCCTCATTTGAGAATAAACCTCTTTTAATACCTTGAAGTAAAGCAGCTCCAAAAGTACCTCCTAAGAATTGTTCAAAGCCAAAAGCGTTAGTAAAAATCATTCTTATTACTGAAGGAAGTTCAGTTATATTTTTGCAAACTATGAATGCTGCTAATAAAAGATAAGCTACAGCCATAACAGGAACTATTAACCCTGTTATCTTAGCAATTCTATGTACACCACCAAAGATTATAACTAAAGTAAAAGTTGTAAGTATAACACCAGTAATTTTTACATCAATATTAAAAGCAGAGCTAAATGCATTAGCAATTGTATTTGATTGAACAGAGTTAAATGCAAATCCAAAGCTTATAATAATTAAAACTGAGAATAAAATACCAAGCCATCTCTTTTTTAATCCTTTTTCCATATAGTAAGCTGGACCACCTTTAAAAGAGTCACCATCTTTTTCTTTGTATATCTGTGCTAAAGTGGACTCTATAAAAGCAGAGGCAGAACCAATTAAGGAAATAAGCCACATCCAAAAGATAGCACCAGGACCACCTATAGCAATAGCTGTAGCCACACCTGCTAAATTACCAGTACCAACTCTTGAAGCTGTTCCAATACAAAAAGCTTGGAATGAAGAAATAGATCCTTTTTCTGATGAAGAGGAACCTTCACTTAAAAGTTTAAACATTTCTTTTATATTTTTAAATTGGACAAAATTAGTTTTCACAGTGAAATATATACCGAGTGCTATTAAAACAGCAATTAATATATACGTCCATAAGAAATCATTAAACATTAAAATATAATCATTTAATGAGTTGAATAAATTACTACAAAAATTCATATAGTTACCTCCTAATATCATTCGTGTATTGTTTTTTATAATTTTATAATAAAAACACTTAAAATGCAAGAATAAAAAACATATAATTCATAAAAAAGATAAAAAACCCTTTAAAGCTAGATAATTTGCAAAAAAAATGCTTAATATATTTCAAATAAAAGAAAACCAATTTTTACGTATAAATCGTGTATTATTAATTTAGTGTAAGAAAAAAGTGTATTAAATATAAGTAGATATCTTACATTTAATACACCAATATACTAGTTAAATAAATCGTCTAATCAAGATAAGATTTAATTTAAGTCATCTTCCAGTTCATCTAAAGCAGAACCATTAGAGTTACCATTATTATTTGAATCATAATTATTGCTATTATTATTGTTATTATTAGAACTAGAGGCTTTTGCAACTGTTAAAGAAACTGATTCACCAGCTTTAATTGTTGATTTAAAGTTTTTAACAGTATATTGCCCACTAGTTATACTTCCTGAAATAGATTCACCAGAAATAGTGTAGCTTATTTCATTTTCGTTTAATATTTTTATAGCATCATAAAGATCCATGTTCTTACTTAATCCCAAGCTAGATAAAGAAATAGTTTGAGAACCTGAACTATTATCATATTCTGTTGGAAGTACATAAGGATAATCTGTAGTTGCTGAATTAGGGTTCAGTTTCTTGATAAACACCTTAGTTACAATGTTTCTAACAGGAGTACTTGCAGTTGCCAGTTTATTGTTAGTACTGTTTACCTTAGCTGTTACATGAACGTCACAAGCAGTTGTAGGTTGAGTACCTTCAATGAAGTATTCAGTACGTACACGGCTTCCTCTTTGATCTTGTGCACATAGGTCAGTGGCAAGTTTTCCGGAATCACGACATACAGTAGCAGTTACAACAGTTGATGGCTTTTCAATTTCTTTATATGAAAGACCTTGATGAACAACTCTCATAACATCACCCCAAAGGCTAGCAGCAGAACTACTATAACCATTAAGTTTAGTAGGCATGTCATAACCTATCCAAACAGATGCAGAGTAGTAAGGAGTAAGTCCTGAGAACCAGAATGAATCACTGTTATCGGTAGTTCCACTCTTTCCAGCCACAGGTATATCACCAAACTTAGCACCGCCAGCATCAAAACCTGTAACAGGTCCTTTTAATATATCATACATTATATAAGCAGTTTCTTCAGAGAAAAGCTTAGTAGTATCGGCAGTCTTATCTAAGATTACTTTTCCAGTAGAGTCTATAACTTTTGTATAAAGGATAGCTTCAGTTCTAATACCTTTATTTCCAAATGAACCATAAGCAGAAGCAAGAATAGTGGTATTACCACCATCTCTATCAGATGGATCATTATTGAATTCACCTAGAGCTAAAGTAGCTATACTTTTAGAAGATTCTGAGTTATAGATTAATCCAGATTTTTTGCCATACTCTAAGGCTGTTGATAATCCTAAATTGTATACAACTTTTAAAGAAGTAATATTTTTAGAATACATAATAGCTTCTCTTGGAGTTATTAATCCATCATATACACCATTCCAATTAGTTGGTTGGAATGAATAACCAAAGTTTGATAATTCTTCATTAGTTAAAGGTGAATCATCAATTGGTGTAGCGGCAGTATAATTTTTAGTGTCAATTGCAGGACCATAAACTGTTAAAGGTTTTGTATTTGAAGCAATTGACTTTAAATCATCATAAGCTCTATTTAAAGAGTTAGCTGGTTGCTTACCTCTTCCACCAATAAGAGCCTTTACTTCACCAGTTTTATAATCCATGACTGTAGCGGCAGATTGAAGCATATATACTCCTTCATTGGTTAAAGGCTCTTCACTATAACTTCCATTTATCTTCACATCAAGATTACTTCTGTCATCAAGTACAGCTTGAACGCCATCTTGCATTGTTCTATTCATTGTAGTATAAATTTTTAATCCACCATTAACAAATAGTTTACTTATCTCTTCATCTGTATACTTATATTTTTCTTTTAAATCTGATCTTACTTGATCAAGAGCAGGGTATACAAACCATTCATAATCAACAGAGTAACTAATTTCAGCAGCATTAAATTCAAAAGAGTTTGAATCTACAAAAGCATAAGCTTCATTATATTCTTCTTGCGTAATATAATGAAGTTCCAGCATTTTCATTAATACAGCTTTAGTTCTGTCAAGATAAGTATTTGGATAGTTTTCTTCTTCAGTGTTATATGCACTATAATATGAAGGTGCCTGTGTAATACCTGCTAGGTAAGCACATTCAGGAAGTGTTAGGTCTTTTGCTGGCTTATTAAAGTAAGATAAAGAAGCAGCTTCAACACCGTATACATATCCACCAAGAGGGATAGTATTTAAATAAGCTTCCACTATTTGATTTTTAGTAAGTTTCTTTTCTAACTGTAAAGAAAGATAAATTTCTTTAATTTTTCTATTTATAGAATCAAGTGCAGTGTCTTCACTAGATGCTTCATCAATAAGGACAGTATTTTTTACTAATTGTTGAGTTATGGTAGAAGCACCATGTACTCCGCCTTTTCCTTTTATGATAACCACTACATCTCTAAGTGCAGCACCTATGATTCTGCGAACGTCAATACCTTTATGGTTTCTGAAACGTTCATCCTCTATAGAAATATAAGCATTAACAAGGTTTTGCGGCATTTCATCATAAGAAATGACATAACGCTCTTCTTGTGTAGGTAGATTGTCTATAAATTCACCAGCATCATCATATAACATTGATGGTTGATTAAGATTTAATATTGAGTTAACATCCAAATCAGGTGCTGTTTTTACAACGGCAAAAATATATCCAAGACCAACAACAAGTCCTATTAATCCTAACATTACTACGGTAAGGAAGAAGTATTTAAAAAATCTTTTTACCTTAGAAGTCTTTTTCTTGTTTGTTTTTTTTGAATCTGTAGTATTTTTATTTTCAACAGATCCATTAGACTTTTTGTTAGTAGCCATTTGTTCCTCCCTTAATAAGAATCAAGTATTTAATTTTATAATAATATATCATATTATAGCATATTTATTAATATATTAAAATAATATAAAGCATAAGGTGTATAAATTATGAAGTATTATACAGAAAAAAACAGTAAAATCTTAAAATTTAAAAAAAATAGAAAGATAAATATATATCTAGCTATTATTATTACAATTTTGATGTTATTTAATCTATTTTTTTATATTTTTGATAAAAGAATGCTGCCGACAATTATTGATATGGCTGAAATTAAGATGGAAAGTGAAGCTGTTTCCATAATTAATGAGGAGAGTGTAGCTGTATACTCTGAAAGTTTCAAGTACGATGATATAATACATATAGAAAAAGATGAGGAAGGAAATATATCATTGGTGAGAGCAGATACAGTTATGCAGAATTATTTAGCTTCACAAGTTGTTTTAAGTTGTAATGAACGTTTTAAGGAGTATGAAAGTGTTGGAGTAAAAATACCTATTGGATATCTCACTAATAGTTCTTTTTTTTATAATATAGGACCAAGTATAACGGTAAAAATGAGACAAATAGGAAAGATAAATACTTCCTATGAATCAGTATTTGAAAGTGCAGGAATTAACCAAACACGACATAAGATTTATTTAAATGTGGATATGAAAGTAAGAGTGATAGTTCCACTTAAGAGTAGGGATGTAGAAGTATCATGCCAGATACCAGTTTCTGATACCATTATCGTTGGAAAGATTCCAGATACAGCTATTAATATGAATCCATAATAAAAAGAAATAAAAACACAACTTTTTAATCCAAAAGTTGTGTTTTTATAATTATTTTTGCTCCCAATTAAACACATACGGTACATTTCTATAGTATCCATTGTAGTCTAATCCATATCCTACAACAAACAAATCATCTATTTCAAAACAACAGTAGTCTGGAGATAAATCTACCTTTCTTCTTGAAGGTTTATCAAGTAAAGTACAAGTTTTAACAGATTTAGCTCCTAACTTTTTAACATGTTCAACAACAAACTCCATTGTATAACCTGTGTCAATTATATCATCTACTATTAAAACATCAAGTCCTTCTATGTTATCAGGAATATCGTTAACTACTGTAACTGTTCCTGAACTTATTTCACTGTTTCCATAGCTAGAAGTTGTCATAAATCCAATTTTAGCTTTTAAGTCAATTGCCTTAAATATGTCAGCCCCGAATACAAAACTTCCTCTTAAAAGAGGTAATATATAAATTTCTTTTCCTTGGTAATCTTTTGTGATTTGTGCGCCTAATTCTTTAACTTTTTCTTGTATTTGTTCTTCTGAAAATAATATGTTTCGCTTTCTGTTTTCCATGGGAATCCTCCGTTTACTATATTTACAATGTTTTATTTATAGTATAAAATTATATGAAAGTTGTCAAGAGTATAAGTAGAGGTGAAGAAAATGATTTATGGTAATATAGACGGAATTAGGAAATCAGCACTGGATGAATTAGAATCTTTATATAAAGCTAAGACACCTAAAGATGAAGCTTGTTCATTAAGCATAATGGAAACAATATCAAGAGTTTCATCATTTATTGAAAGAGAAATAAGTGTAGCCATAGATAGAAGAGGAAATACAGTTTCAGTGGCCATAGGAGATTCAACATCAGTTGAAATTCCTACATTAGATATAAGAGAAAAAAAATTAGCAGGAGTGAGAATAATCCATACTCATCCAAATGGTTTTAGTAATTTATCTGCTTTAGATATAAGTGCATTATTGAAGCTTAAGTTAGATGCTATTGTAGCTATTGGAATTTATGAAGGAAAGATTATTGATTGTTCATTAGGTATGTTAACAGTAATGAATGATACATTAGATTATGAAGAAGAACAGCATATTAAGATTGAAGATTTAACTTCAATTAATATATTAAATAAAATTGCTTATATAGATTCAATGATAAAAGAAAGAGATATCATTGAAGATGAAATTGAAAGTGCAATTTTAGTAGGTTCAGATACTAAGGAAAGTCTTGAAGAATTAAAAGAACTTACTAAGGCTTGTGAAATACCTGTGCTTGATTCAGTATTCCAAAGTAGAAATAAAATAGATGCAGCCTTTTACATAGGAAGAGGAAAAGTATTAGAAATTGCTTCATTAAGACAAAAGTTAAGAGCTAATGTAATTATTTTTGATGATGAATTATCTGGCTCACAAGTAAGAAACTTAGAGTCAGCTTTAGGGGCAAAGGTAATTGATAGAACAACACTTATTCTTGAAATATTTGCTAGAAGGGCTAAGTCTAGGGAAGCAAAGATTCAAGTTGAACTGGCACAACTTAAATATAGAGCCAGCAGGTTGCAAGGACTTGGAACTATACTTTCAAGAACCGGTGGAGGTATAGGGACTAGAGGGCCAGGAGAGAAGAAGCTAGAAACAGATAGAAGGCATATAAAAGAGCAGATATATGATTTAAATGCTGAACTGAAGAAAATTAAGAAAATCAGAGAAACTCAAAGAGAGAAGAGAAATAAAGAAAGTATTCCAAAGGTTTCATTAGTTGGATATACTAATGCAGGAAAATCAACTTTAAGAAATGCTCTATGTGATGTAGCAGCACAAAAAGAAGTACAAGGAAAAGAAAAGGTATTTGAAGCAGATATGCTATTTGCCACTTTAGATATCACTACTAGAGCAATAATATTAAAAAATAAAGGAATAATAACTCTTACAGATACAGTTGGTTTTGTAAGAAAGTTACCACATGATCTTGTTGAAGCCTTCAAATCAACTTTAGAAGAAGTAATATACGCAGATCTTTTATGCCATGTTGTTGATGCTTCAAGTGAAACTGCTTTAGAACAAATCAAAGCTGTTGAAGAAGTACTACATGAGCTAGATGCTTTAGATAAGAAGACAATACTTGTGCTAAATAAGATTGATAAAGCAGATTCAGCACTTTTAGAAGAGATAAAAGTAGCAACAGAGCATTATGATACTATTGAAATTTCAGCTAAAGAAGGTACTAATTTAGAGGTGCTATTAGATGAAATAGAAGAAAATCTTCCATACACAATGAAGAAATGTGAATATCTTATTCCATATGATAGAAGTGACATGGTGTCTTTCCTTCATAGAAATGGAAGAGTTTTTGAAGAAGATTACAGAGAAAATGGTACTTTCATGATTGTTGAAGTAGATGATGAAAGCTATAATAAGAGTAGTGAATTTGTTATTAAATTAATAAATCAGTAAAAAAAGAAGATTATTCTTCTTTTTTTATGTTATAAGGGGATAAGAATGGAAAAGTTTTTTGTAGAATTTAATGAGTATGAACCTAAATATATTCAAATTTCAAATAATATTAAAAAACTTATTAATGAGAAACGAATATCAGGAGGGGAAAAGTTACCAACTATTAGAGCACTTGCTAAGTTTTTAGTAGTGAATAATGATACTATAGTGAGCTGTTATAAGAGATTGGTTAGTGATGGTTATGCCGTTCAAAAAGTAGGTTCTGGTACATATGTCAAGAAACGTGATATGATAAGCTTTTTTAAAAGAGAGTATTCAACAGAAATAAAGTCTATGATAAGTTCAAAAGATGAAAATATAATAGATTTTACTGGTGAGAGTAATAGAGAGGTAATTTTCCCAATAGATGAATTTAAGGAAGTTATAAATAAAGTTCTTGATAGGGATGGAGCTGAGGCATTAATAAACCAGGAATCATTAGGATATATGAAGCTTAGAGAGACAATAAATGAAGCCTTTTGGCAGGGGAGTCTTGATATAGATGATTTACTTATTGTTTCAGGAGCTCAACAGGGGATAGATATTGCATCTAAGGCAATGCTTAATATTAATGATAATGTTATTGTAGAAAAACCTACATATACTGGTGCCTTATCAGTATTTAAGTGGAGAAGAGCCAATGTTTTTCAAGTTCCAATAGAAGAAGATGGCATAAATATTGAGCAGTTTGAAAAGATTCTTAAAAAGCATAAGATAAAATTCTTTTATACCATGAGCTATTTTCATAACCCTACAGGGATTAGCTATAGCTGGGAAAAGAAGCTTAAGATTTTAGAACTTGCCCAAATTTATGATTTTTATATAATTGAAGATGATTATTTATCAGAGCTTATTTATGATGACAACCTTCAACATGAACCTTTTAAAAAGTTAGATGCTTATGATAGGGTAGTTTATATAAAGAGTTTTTCTAAGGTGTTTTTGCCAGGTATAAGACTTGGATACATAATAAATCCTAAGTTTTTTAGAGATGCAATGATGAGTTCAAAGGTAAATACAGATATAGCAACATCAACACTGATGCAGCGTTCTTTAGAAATGTATATTAAAGAGGGATACTGGAAGGGATATATTTCATTTTTAAAAAATGAATATAAGATGAGATATGATTTAATGAAGAGGCTTTTAGAAGAAGAACTGAAGGAATATGTTACATTTATTGATCCTAAAGGAGGACTGACTTTTTATATTAAGCTGAAAAATAAGGAAATTAATAGTGAAGAATTATTTTATAGGCTTAAGGAAAGAAAGATATATATTACACCAGGAAGTATATTTTATACTGGTACTGATGAAGGCAATTATTCTTTCAGGTTAAGATATTCACAAGTGAAAGAAGAAGATATAAGACGAGGAATAAATATTATAAAAGAGGAGTTGATAAAATGTCGTATATAACTATACGTGATTATGGAGAAGATAGATTTATTGAAAAAAAGTCTGAATTTATAGGATATGCAAAGAGAGTAGAAAGTGAAGAAGAGGCAAAAGCCTTTGTTAATGAAATAAAGTCAATGCATAAGCAAGCACGTCACAACTGTTGGGCATATGTAATTGGTGAAAATATGGGCATTCAAAGATATAGTGATGATGGAGAGCCACAGGGGACAGCAGGTATACCTATCTTAGAAGTTATGAAGAAAAGTGATATAACTGACTGTGCAGTGGTGGTAACAAGGTACTTTGGAGGAATACTTCTAGGAACAGGTGGACTTACGAGAGCTTATACAAAAGGGGCATCTATAGCTTTAAAAGCTGGTGGAGTAGTTGAAAAAGTAAAGGGAGTAGATGTGGCTTTACATTTAGATTATGATATGATAGGCAAGGTTCAATATGTATGTGGACAAAATAATTGGCATATAGAAGATACTGAATATACTGATAAGGTAATTGTTCATATTTTAGCAGAAGTTTCTGTAAGTGAAGTTATTAAAAAAGAAATGACAGAAGTATCTAATGGTAAGATAACTGTAGAAAAAAGTGATGAGGATATATACTTCAAAGAAGAGAATAGACTTTATAAAATAATCTAAGAAAAAAGATAGCAAGTACTTTTAATATATATTGCTATCTTTTTTCTTATCTTAAATAATATATTGTTTCTAGCAATGTGCTTTATATTAAGTAATTACATGGTTTTAGTCATATTTATATAAGTAAAATTAGTAATATATTATATAGAAAAGTGTAAAGTTAAGGAAGGGATAATAATTATGAGGTGGTATTATGCAAAGTAAAAGTAATATAGCAAAGATTATAATCTCTTTGCCTATATGTATGGGGCTAGTTTTATTTATTTCATCTAACATATTAAATACTACTGTAAAGAATGATTACATCAAGGTTTATGGGCTTTATGGCAATAAGATAGATATAGCAGATATTGAAGAACTTTCACTAGAAGAAAAAATTCCGACGGTTAATAAGGTAGTTAATGGTATTATCCTTGGCAATGGCAAGAAAAAAGGATACTTTAAACTAGATGATAAAAATGTAAGATTATATTTATATAATAGTGAAGGCCCTTATATTTATATTAAGACAGCAAAGGATGAATATTATATAAATTTACCTACAGTTGAAAAAACAAAATCCTTATATGATGAAATAATGGAAGAAAAAAGTTGAAAGTAAATACTTGAAATAGAAAATTGTTAAATTAGAATAAATATGGTATAATTGATACAGTTTAAAAAATAGTAATTTAGGAGGAAATAACAATGTCAGGACATTCAAAATGGCATAATATTCAAAATAAAAAAGGGAAAGCAGATGCTAAAAGAGGAAAGATATTCACAAAGATAGGTAAGGAAATAGTACTTGCAGTTAAGAATGGAGGTCCTGCTCCTGAAAATAACCCTAAATTAAGAGATGCTATAGCAAAAGCTAAAGCAGCAAACATGCCAGGAGATACAATAACAAGATCTATTAAGAAAGCTTCAGGAGAGTTAGCGGCAGTTAACTACGAAAGCATAGTATATGAAGGATACGGTCCATCAGGAGTTGCTGTAATAGTTGAAACTTTAACAGATAATAAAAATAGATCAGCTGGTAACGTAAGATCAGCTTTCACTAAAGGTGGCGGAAATATGGGAACAAGTGGATGTGTTGGTTTCATGTTCCAAGAAAAAGGAGAAATAGTTATTGAAAAAGGTGATTTAGATGAAGATGAAATCATGATGATGGCTTTAGATGCAGGTGCAGAAGATTTTAATGCAGATGAAGAAGAAGTATTTATCATAACTACTACACCAGAAGACTTCAGTGCAGTTAGAGAAGAACTAGAAGCCCAAGGTTTAGAATTCTTAGAAGCATCAGTAAAAATGATTCCAGATACATATACTGAAATCAATGAAGATGATGCTAAGAAGTTCCAAAAGATGCTAGATTTGCTTGAAGATGATGATGACGTTCAAGAAGTTTACCACAATGCTGAATTCCCAGAAGGCTGGGATGAGTAGGAGATTATAAAATCTCCGGAAATTACTAAATTTCATTGGGAATTTCTATTATTACTGAAGCAAAACATGCTAAAAATTTATAACTCGCTGTCGCTCAGACAAATAAATTTTCTTAACGCATATTCTTCTTCATTAACAATGAAATTCCAGCAACTTATTTAGATATTTCCTCCGATTTTATAATATCCTTTATAGTAAAGGAAACAACTCTTCGCTACACTCAGAGTTGTGAAATTAGTTATATAGACACTTTCTATGAGGTGAAAACTTTATAGGAAGTGTTTTTATTTCACCTTGAAACTCTACTATTCCTTCAGTGAAACATACTAAAAATTTATAACTCGTTGGCGCTCAGACAAATAAATTTTCTTAATGCATATTCTCTTTCAGGAATAAAGAGTTTCTAAGATTTATTCAGATATTTCCTCCAACATTATATTATTCTGATAGCTTAAGGAAACAATTCCTCATTTCATTCGGAATTGTAAAAATAGTTGATATAGGCACTTTCTATGAGTTGATAGCTTTATAGGAGGTGCTTTTTATTTCATCAGATATTTATAATATTCAAAGAGTTAATGCCTTTCATAGTAGCTTAAAAAGATGGATAAGGAAGTTTAATGGTGTTTCAACCAAGTTCCTAACTAACTACTTTTTTTGATATAAATGGACTCAATTATTT
>NZ_MNRT01000031.1:43977-48942 GCF_001916075.1 Clostridium sp. 29_15 | reverse complement strand
CGAAGGAACTTCATTCGCTCGACTTGCATGTGTTAGGCACGCCGCCAGCGTTCGTCCTGAGCCAGGATCAAACTCTCAATAAAAAGTTTAATCTGTTTTACTCAAATTACTTTGAGTCTTTATAAGACTTAAAAGAATTGCTGGTTTTATATTAACTATATTCTGTTTAATTTTCAAAGATCATCTCGCGTCTCTCGACTGCTTTTTTATGATAACATTTCTGTTTTCATCTGTCAACATATTTTTTTAAATTCTTTTTTGGAACTTTTTTCTACATGCTAACCTTTCTTTCGAGGAAGTTTGTTTGCTCCCTGGAACGCTTATTATCTTAACATTTTAAATAAGCTATATAAACTTATTTATTATTATTTTTGATTATTTATTCTTTATATACTCATTACATCTTTATTTTTCTAACAAATTCATATATAGATACACCTGGAACGGTGTTACTGATTTAATCTCATAATTCATAATAATCATCTCTTCCTTAAAGTTAAACATCAATTACTACGAAAATTAAGTATATATTAAGATATAAATTGTAGGAGGGCTTATATTTTGAAAAAACTAATTTTAATACCTTTAATTTATTGTGTTTTATTAATAGGGTGTAGTAAAGCTAGCGATCCAACTACTACTGATTCAACTTCCAAAACTTCATCTAATGCAGAAAGTAGTTCTTATTCAAGTACTAAAGTAACATTGCCATCTAAAACAATTAATTATAATGAAAGTACTCAAAACTTAAATTTTATTGCCTCTGACTTATCCTATAGTAAATTTATATCCATTGGACAATTGCTATTCTTTTCAGACAGCAATAATAACAATAAACTTTCAGTAACATCTTCATCATTATCAAAAAATTATATCGAAGATGAAAATATACAAGATATCTATGATTATTCAGTAGAATCTATGACCTCTATTGATAATATAATATACTTTACAAACACATCAGAAAATAATAACTTATATAAATTAGATTATGAAAAAAAATCAATAACATTAGTTTCGTCTGATAGCTTTAGTAAAATAGCTAGTTCAGCAAATGATATAATTTATATAAATAAAGCTATGGGTGACACTCTTGGATGTTATAATACAAAAAATAACACTTCCATACAACTATCTTCAGATAAATGTGGTTCCTTCATCGTTAACGGTGAATATATACTTTATCAAAACTTAAATGATAATTTATCATTATATGTAATAAAAAAAGATGGCTCTGGAAGACAAAAACTTACCAGCGCAGGCGTAGATAGTTTTGCTACATATAAAAACTTTATAATTTATATAAATGCCGAAGATAACTATCTATATTCATTAAATCTATCATCAAAAAAAAGTCAAAGAATTGATTTATTAAAGGGTACAAATTTAAAGCATCATAATGAATCCTTTTATTTCATCAGTCTAGAACATTCAAATCATCTTTATTCTTTCTCAATTGATGATAAATTAAATGTAATAGGAAAAACGCCTCGTATAAATGATGCCATAAGCGATTATTATCTTACAGAAAGCGGAATGTTTTCTAAGCAAGGTATCAATATAAATAAAAGTTATTTTACAGCATATGAATAAAAGCAGGGAAAACCTGCTTTTATTTTATCTTATTTACCATTTCCTTAAAATTGTTACCTCTTACCATAAAGTTAGGGAACATATCAAATGATGCACATGCTGGTGATAAAGTAACTATATCTCCTTCCTTAGCTATTCTCTTAGCTGTCATTACAGCCTCTCTTAAAGTCTTTACCATATATATAGGCATATTTAACTTCTCAGCTTTTATAACCTTATCAAATTCTTTTTTAATAGATTCTTTAGTAGCACCTAAAAGAATTAATGATTTTATATAAGGATAGCCTTCTTTAGCTAATACATCGAATGATATATGCTTATCATATCCACCAGCTATAAGGATTACTTGTGTATCAAAAGATTTCAATCCTGCTAAAGTTCTTGTAGGACTTGATGCTATTGAATCATTGTAGTATTTTACCCCCTTATATTCTCTTACAAATTCACATCTGTGTTCTACGCCTTGAAATGTTTCAGCAACTCTTCTCATTGTTGAATTATCTACATCATCTCTTGTAGCTTCAAAAGCAGCTAGAAAGTTTTCAACATTATGCATTCCCTTTATTATTATATTTTCTCTTCTACATATTTCTTTTCCATCTAGATATAGTATTCCATTTTCATATGAAGCTCCATAATCTAATCTCACTCTTGATGAAAAATCCCTTACTCTGCATTTTGCTTCATTTCTAAAGCTATTAGTAATTTCATTTTCACAATTTAATACTAATATATCCTGACTCTCTTGATGTAAGAATATATTTTTCTTAGCATTAATATATTCTTCCATATTTTTATGCATATCTAAATGATTTGGTGCTAAATTAGTTACTACTGCTACATCTATAGGAAGGTTCATTGTCATAAGCTGGAAACTTGAAAGTTCTAAAACTACCATATGATCTTCTTTAATTTCTTCTATCTTAGAAAATAAAGGAGTTCCTATATTTCCACCAACCCAAGTTTTATACCCTTGTGCTTCTAACAATTTTGAAATAATTGTTGTTGTTGTTGTCTTTCCATCTGAACCTGTTACTCCATAAACCTTACCTTTACAATATCTAACGAACTCTTCCATCTCTGAAGTTATATATGCTCCCTCTTCTTTTGCCTTTAAAAGCTCTTTATTATCAATTCTCATAGATGGGGTCTTAAATATAACATCAAAACCTATAAGTTTATCCAAATAACCTTTTCCTAGCTGGAACTCCACACCTTGCGTCTTAAATTCAGCAACTACACTTCCTAACTTTTCTTCTGTATTTCTATCAAAAGCAGTAACACTAGCCCCTAATTCTATTAAAAATTTTATTAAAGGTATGTTGCTTACTCCAACTCCTACTACTGCTACTTTTTTTCCTTTTATATAATTTTTAAATTCTTGAAAATCTTTTTTCATCTTTCCTCCACACCAATTTTCTTTTTCATTTAATATAGCTTCATTTTAAAATTTATTATAATTATAACATTATAGAAAATTATATTCCATAATTATTTCCATTAATTTACATGAATTTTCATGCAAAAAAAGAAAGAAGCTTAAAGCTTCTCTCCCTTAACTAAAATTCTAAACTCTTAGCTATAAAATCATTTAATTCTTCTATCTTAACTCTTTCTTGAGTCATACTATCTCTATGTCTTATAGTAACACATCCATCATTTTCTGTTTCAAAGTCAACAGTAATACAGAATGGAGTACCAATTTCATCTTGTCTTCTATATCTCTTACCAATACTTCCTGTTTCATCATATTCTATGTTGAAGTTCTTAGCTAATAATGAGTACACTTCATCAGCCTTTTCAGAAAGCTTTTTAGATAATGGTAATACAGCTGCTTTATATGGAGCTAAAGCTGGATGTAAATGAAGTACTGTTCTAACATCTCCACCTTCTAATTCCTCTTCATCATATGCATCTACTAAGAATGCTAAAGTAACTCTATCAGCTCCTAATGATGGTTCTATAACATATGGTACATACTTTTCATTTGTAGTAGGATCCATATATGTCATATCTGTTCCTGAATGTTCAGCATGCTTATTTAGATCGTAGTCAGTTCTATCTGCTATGCCCCATAATTCTCCCCAACCAAATGGGAATAAGTATTCTATATCAGATGTAGCATTTGAATAGAATGATAATTCTTCTTGTCCGTGATCTCTTATTCTTAAGTTATCTTTATTAACACCTAAGTTCATTAAGAAATTCCAGCAATAATCCTTCCAGAATCCAAACCATTCTAAGTCAGTTCCTGGCTTACAGAAAAACTCCAATTCCATTTGTTCGAATTCTCTTGTTCTAAATGTAAAGTTCCCTGGTGTAATTTCATTTCTGAAAGATTTACCTATTTGTGCTATACCAAATGGAACTTTCTTTCTTGAAGATCTTTGAACATTTTTAAAGTTAACAAATATACCTTGAGCTGTTTCTGGTCTTAAAAATATTTCACTTGAAGAATCCTCAGTTATACCTTGGAAAGTTTTAAACATTAAGTTGAACTTTCTTATTTCAGTGTAGTTTAATTTACCACACTTAGGACATACTATGTTATTTTTAGTTATATACTCCATTAACTGTTCATTTGTCCAACCATCTGCTGAAGCAACTTCTGCACCATTTTCAGTCATATGATCTTCAACTAACTTGTCAGCTCTAAATCTAGCTTTACATTCTTTACAATCCATTAAGGGATCTGAAAATCCTCCAACGTGTCCTGATGCAACCCAAACTTGTGGATTCATTAATATTGCACAATCAACACCTACATTATAAGGACTTTCTTGTACGAATTTTTTCCACCATGCTTTTTTTACATTGTTTTTAAATTCTACTCCTAATGGGCCGTAATCCCATGAGTTTGCTAATCCTCCATATATATCTGATCCAGGGAATACAAACCCTCTGCTTTTACATAGAGCTACTATTTTATCCATAGTTTTTTCTACTGCCATCTTTTTACCTCCAAAATAATTTTATGTATTAAAAAAAGCCTTAATACCATAAAGGGACGAAATTATCATTCCGCGGTTCCACCCTTCTTGGCATAAGCCCAACTTTCACATACTATGCTCAAAAGTTCCCTTCATTTTAACATTCTAATGATTCTCACCAGCCATCATCTCTCTAAAAGAATATATTAAAATTACTTTTCTTTTTCACTGCATATATTAAATTATACCTTAATTTTATCAAATGCGATTTATATGTCAAGTATCCTCTAAAATTTTATTAAAACAATTATACTATAAAGAAAAAAAGAGTTTTATATAAGCAGATAATATCTGTTCATATAAAACTCTTTTAAAATAAAAGTGGCTCCGCGAAGAGGGCTCGAACCTCCAACCTATCGGTTAACAGCCGAGTGCTCCACCA
>NZ_MNRT01000031.1:29071-43917 GCF_001916075.1 Clostridium sp. 29_15 | reverse complement strand
GTGGCTCCGCGAAGAGGACTCGAACCTCCAGCCTATCGGTTAACAGCCGAGTGCTCCACCATTGAGCTATCGCGGAATACTATTATTTTATATCTTTTAAATTTAAAGTGGCTCCGCGAAGAGGGCTCGAACCTCCAACCTATCGGTTAACAGCCGAGTGCTCCACCATTGAGCTATCGCGGAACGTTACCACAATGAATATTATATATAGTAATTTTTAAAAATGCAACCCCTTTTTTTAATTTTTTTTTAAATTTTACTTTTAATCTTATAATTTTCTTATAAATTACAAAAACTTTTGTAACGAATTTATATATAGATATGTTGTATAGTATTATTAGAAAAAAGAGCAGATTTATAATAAAATGAATTAGACAAAAAGTTGTGGAGGGAAACATAAAATAATGAATCATAAGAAAAAAAGATTTAATAAAAAGAAGAAAAGACAAAGAAAAAGGGCAATATTAGCAATACGTATTTTAATAGTAATTGCAGTATTTGTAGGAGTTAAATTTATTCCTAAACGTGAAAATCAAAATTTACAAATAGAAAATAATGGGACAAGTGATAGTGAACAATCCAATAATACTGAAGAAACAGAAAATAAAGAGAAGATAGAAACTCCTAAATTAGATAATAGTGGGTATACATCCTTTGAAGAGGACCCTAATGCAGATGATGCAGCTGTTGTTGCAGCAAATACTAAAGGACTTTTAAATAGAACTAAGACATATCCAGTAAGAACAGATGGTAAAAAGGTTGTTTATTTAACTTTTGATGATGGTCCATCACCGACTAATACGCCAGGTGTATTAGATGTATTAGATAAATATAATGTAAAGGCAACATTCTTTGTTTTAGGAACATCAATAGCTGCTAATGATCAAGCAAAAGCATTACTAAAAAAGGAGGTTGCTAGAGGACATGCAATAGGAAATCATACATATAGTCATAATTATTCATACTTATATCCTAATAGAGTTATGAATGTAAATAATATTGTATCTGACCTTCAAAAAAATGAAAATGCAATGAAAGAGGTACTAGGAAAAGACTTTACAACAAGAGTTATTAGATTACCTGGTGGATATTGGTCATGGGATGGGCGTACAGCTATGAAAGAGGCTATGGAACAAGACGGATATTACAATGTAGACTGGAATGCCTTAGATAAAGATGCTGAAGGTCCAAAGAAAAATGCAGATCAATTAGTACAATGTACTAAAGAAAGTGTAGAAGCTTTAGGACCTAATGCAGATAGTGTTGTTTTATTAATGCATGATACTTATGGAAAAGAAGAAACTGTAAAAGCTCTTCCAAGAATAATTGAATATTTACAAAGTCAAGGATATGAATTTAGAACAATTAAATAAAAAAATGAGGCTGTTGCAAAAGCAACTAGCCGATTATATGGGAAAAGGTGGATTTGATAGAATCCACCTTTTTTGCATAAACTTAAATTATGAACATATTCAGTTTATACAATACTAATCAACAATTAGTATTGCCAATAGATCTAGAAATTATGATACCAGAAACTGATTCTGTTAGATTGCTAAGCACAGTATTGGAGGGACTAGATTATTCAGAATTATATAATGCATACTCTACAAATGGTAGAAATCCAGCAATCTCACCAAAGACTCTTTTTATGGTATTAGTTTATGCAAACTTAAATGATATTCACAGTTCACGAGAGATAGAAAAAGCATGTAAAAGAGATATAAATTTTATGTGGTTACTACAAGGCGAAAAATCTCCTAGCTACTCAACTATATCAAGATTTAGAACTGGTAGATTAAAAAAATGTTGTGAAAATTTATTTTATCAATTTGTGATGAAATTAGGTGAGTTAGGTGAAATAGACTATAAAAATATATTTATTGATGGGACTAAGATAGAAGCCAATTCAAATAAATACTCATTTGTTTGGAAGAAAAGTGTTGATAAATTTGAAAGAAAACTTAAGAAAAAAATGATTGAAAAAGTTAATGAAATAAACGAAGAATTTGGTAAGTGCTACGCTACCGATAGCGATAGCTTAAATGTTACTCTATATTCAGAAATAATTGATGATTTAAATAAAATAATTAATGAAAATAAGGAATAATACTAAGAATGAATAGGTGTATTCAAGCAGAGGGTACATTTGGGGTAATTAAGGAAGATCATGGGTTCAGAAGATTTTTACATTTAAAAAAAGAGGCCGCTACAAAATGATTAAAAATCATTTTGTAGCGGCCCCTTTAAAATACTAATTATTATTTAATGGTTTCATTGTTGGGAATAGTATAACATCTCTTATTGATGCTGAATCAGTTAAGAACATTATTAATCTATCGATACCTATTCCTAATCCTCCTGTTGGTGGCATACCTGTTTCTAAAGCACTCATGAATTCTTCATCAATCATGTAAGCTTCATCATCACCAAGTTCTCTTTCTTTTTCTTGTTGAGCAAATCTTTCTCTTTGAACTATTGGGTCATTTAATTCAGAATATGCATTACATAATTCTCTACCAAATACGAATCCTTCAAATCTTTCAGTAAACATTTCATTTCCTCTCTTCTTCTTTGTTAAAGGAGAAATCTCTACCGGATAATCAATGATAAATGTTGGTTGAATCATGTGTTCTTCACAGAATTCCTCATATAAAGCATTTAACACTTCACCTTTAGTTACAGTATTTAACGGCTTAGAGAATTCTAAATTTTTTTCCTTAGCAACAGCTTGTGCATCTGCATCAGATTTAAATTCATTATAGTCAACTCCTGCATATTCTTTAACAGCATCAACCATAGTTATTCTTCTCCAAGGTGGCATGAAGTCTATTTCTGCTCCTTGATAAGTAACCTTAGTAGTTCCATTTACCTTCTTACATACTTCTGCAACCATGTTTTCAGTTAATTCCATCATATCATTGTAATCAGCAAATGCTTGATATAATTCAATCATAGTAAATTCAGGATTATGTCTTACTGACATACCTTCATTTCTGAAAGTTCTTCCTAATTCATATACTTTTTCAAAACCAGCTACAATACATCTCTTTAAATATAATTCTGGAGCAATTCTTAAGAACATATCTAAATCTAAAGTGTTGTGGTGAGTAATAAAAGGTCTTGCAGAAGCTCCACCAGCTATAGTAGCAAGCATTGGAGTTTCAACTTCTAAGAATCCTCTATTATCTAGGAATGTTCTTATTCCACTTATTATTTGACTTCTCTTTATAAAAGTATCTTTTACTTCTGGATTAGTTATAATATCAACTTCTCTTTGTCTGTATCTTAAATCTGGATCTTTTAACCCATGCCATTTTTCTGGTAATGGTTTTAATGACTTACTGATTAATTCAACAGTTTTAACTTTAACAGATACTTCACCTGTTTTAGTTTTAAATACTTCCCCTGTAGCAGCAACCCAGTCACCTAAATCATTAGTCTTATATTGTTTTAAAGCTTCTTCTCCAACTTCATCAATTTTTATGAAAAGCTGAATTTTTCCATCTCTGTCATATATATCAGAGAACACAACTTTACCTTGCCCTCTTTTAGACATTATTCTTCCAGCAACAGTTACTTCTTTTCCTTCTAATTCTTCGAAGTTATCTTTAACTTGCTTAGATGAATGAGTTCTTTTTACTTTATATACATCAAAAGGATCTTTTCCTTCTTCTTGTAATTTAACTAACTTTTCTCTTCTAAGAGATTCTTGTTCACTAAATTGTGACTCAAGCTCTTGTAAATTCATTTCTTCAGTTGACATTAGTATCCCTCCAATTAATCTCTTCTTATTCCTAAGACTTCAAACTTATTTATTCCGTCTGGTACTGAAACCTCAACTATATCTCCAACCTTTTTACCTACTAGAGCACTTCCAACTGGTGATTCATTAGATATTTTAAAATTCATTGGATCTGCTTCTGCTGAACCAACAATTGAATATTCTACCTCTTCATCAAAGTCATAATCTTTAACTTTAACAATAGAACCAACTGATACTACATCATTAGGTAATTCACTTTCATCAACAACTACAGCATTCTTTAACATATTTTCTAATTGAAGAATTCTTCCTTCTGTAAATGCTTGATCGTTCTTAGCTTCATCATATTCAGAGTTTTCACTTAAATCTCCATATCCTAAAGCTACTTTGATTTTCTCAGTAATTTCTTTTCTTTTTACAGTTTTTAAATATTCTAACTCTTCTTCAAGTTTTTTTACACCTTCATAAGTCATTATGAATTGTTTTGTTTGGCTCATATCTTTCTCCCCTTCGAACATTCACTTTACTGATGTCTATTTTAATAGATTATTATTCTTGAAATCATTTTAAATATTATAAATCAGCGTATTTAATATGTCAATAAACCTATAATTTGCTGATAGTATTCCTTGATAATTAATTTATATTCATTTTAATAATTTTTGCTATAATAATTATATACAAATTATTATATAATTTCTATATTTCTTAAACTTTCTCTATATTCCTCTAATATTTCCATAACTCTAGCGCTATCATCTACAGTATTTATTATATTCCTTATTTCACTACTATTATGTAATCCCTTAATATACCATGATGAATGTTTTCTCATCTCTCTTACAGCTTTATGCTCTCCATCATATTTAAGAGCTAATTCATAATGTCTTATACACATTTTTATCTTTTCTTCCGGAGTTATAATTAGAGGCTCTTTTCCTTTATACAGATTATCTATCTGTTTAAATATCCATGGATTACCCATGCTTCCTCTAGCAATCATAATTCCATCTACATTTGTTTCTTTTTTTCTCTTAAGCGCATCTTCTGCTGTAAAAACATCGCCATTTCCTATTACAGGAATACTTACGCTTTGCTTTACTTTAGCAATTATATCCCAATCAGCTTTACCTTCGTACATTTGCTGTTTAGTTCTTCCATGTACTGCAATAGCATCAGCTCCTGCTGACTCCATAACTTTAGCGAATTCAACTGCATTTATATTTTCATTATCAAATCCTTTTCTAAACTTAACAGTAACTGGCTTTGTGGAAACTTTTTTTATAGCTTCAACTATATTTCCGGCTAGCTTTGGATCCTTTAATAATGCTGAACCTTCACCATTCTTAGTTATTTTATTAGCAGGACATCCCATATTTATATCTAAAATACATATATCTTCCCTTGGATTAAAATGCCTTTGTACCATTTCAGCCATTATTTGAGGATCATTTCCAAAAATTTGTGCTGCTACTGGCATTTCTTCTTCTGCTATTCTTAGTAAACTTTTAGTGTTTTCACTTCCATAATATAGGGCTTTAGCACTTACCATTTCAGTATATACAAGTTCACAACCCATTTCTTTACATAATCCTCTAAAAGAAATGTCTGTTACACCTGCCATAGGCGCTAAGAAAACTCCATTTTCAAAATTAAGGTTTCCTATTTTCATTTGTTTTACTCCTTATTTTTTTCGTATATAATTCTTAACCCCTCTAAAGTTAAACTTGAATCTACTTTATCTATTATATTCGTTTCTTTTGCTATTAAATTAGCCAATCCACCTGTAGCAATTACATATGGATTATCTATTCCAAGTTCATTCATTTCTCTTTTCATTCTTCTTACTATATATTCAACCTGCCCTATATACCCATATAGTATTCCCGCTTGCATGCTTGTTATAGTATTCTTACAAATAACACTCTTTGGTACTTCTAATTCTATTCTTGGTAGTTTAGCTGCTCTTTCAAATAATGCATCTGATGCAATTTTAACTCCTGGAGATATACATCCACCTAAATAATCACCTTCTTTTGTTACTGCACAATAAGTTGTAGCAGTTCCAAAGTCTAAAATAATTAAATCTCTTTTATAAATATCATGAGCCGCTACAGAATTTACTATTCTATCTGCACCAACTTCTTTAGGATTATCATATCTAATATTTATTCCTGTTTTGACCCCTGGCCCTACAACTATAGGTTCAATATTGAAGCTTTTTCTAACCATATTCTCTAAAGAATGCATTATATTTGGTACAACAGATGATATTATTATACCCTTAACCTCTTTAGGATTTAAATCATATTGATTAAGTAATTGCATAACTTGAATTGAATATTCATCTGAAGTTTTTTTCGTATCAGTGCTGATTCTCCAACTAACTATACATTCATTTTCTTTATATACACCTATAACTATATTAGTATTTCCAACATCTACTAATAAAATCATAAAAGCACCACCTTAATATAATTAAAGCAGCCTTTAAGCTGCATTTATTATCAAATATTACGTAACAATTTAAATTAACACTCTAATTTTAACAATTACATATTATTTGTCAAGTATTATATTTGTAAAATTTTAGAATAAACCTACTATTTCGCCATTTTGTAAAATATCTATCTTATTAGCAGCTGGAACCTTTGGTAATCCTGGCATTGTCATTATATCACCAGTAAGTGCTACTATAAATCCAGCACCATTTGATACTCTTACTTCTTTAACTGTTATCTCAAATCCTTCTGGTCTTCCAAGAAGAGAAGGATTATCTGACAATGAGTATTGTGTCTTAGCCATACATATAGGTAACTTATCAAGGTTGAATTTTTCTAATTCTTCTATCTGCTTACAAGCTGCTGTAGTGTAATTTACACCTTTTGCTCCATATATTTCTCTGGCAATAGTCTCAATCTTTTCTTTTATTGTATCTTTTTCATCATATAAAACTTTAAAGTCAGCAGAATTATTTTCTAAGACATCACTAACTATATCTGCTAATTCTAATCCGCCTTCTCCACCTTTTTCCCAAACATTACATAATGCTACTCTTACGCCTCTTTCATTACAGAATTCTTCAATAAATTTAATTTCAGCCTCACTATCACTGACAAATTTATTTATTGCAACAACAACTGGCACGTTATATTTCTTCATATTTTCAATTTGTTTCTCTAAATTTACTACACCTTTTTGAAGTGCTTCAACATTTTCATCATTTAAGTGAGCCTTTGCTACTCCACCATGATGTTTTAATGCTCTTATTGTAGCTACTACAACAACACATTCTGGCTTTAAATCACCATATCTACATTTTATATCTAAGAATTTTTCAGCTCCTAAATCTGCTCCAAAGCCTGCTTCTGTAATAACTACATCGCCTAAAGTCATAGCCATTTTTGTTGCTATTATAGAGTTACATCCATGAGCTATATTAGCGAAAGGTCCTCCATGAATTATTGCTGGGGTATTTTCTAAAGTCTGTACTAAGTTTGGTTTAATAGCTTCTTTCATTAATAATGTCATGGCACCTTGAACTTCTAATTGCTTTGCATAAATTGGATTACCGTCTAAATCATAAGCAACCATGATATTGCCTATTCTTTCTTTTAAATCTTGTAGGCTAGTAGCTAAACAAAGAATTGCCATTATTTCTGAGGCTACTGTTATCATAAAGCCATCTTCTCTTAAGAAACCATTTATTTTTCCACCCATTCCCACTACTATGTTTCTTAAAGCTCTATCATTCATATCCATAACTCTTTTGAATACTATTCTTCTTGCATCTATTCTTAGAGTATTACCATGATGTATATGATTATCTATAGCTGCACACAAAAGATTATTAGCAGTTGTTATAGCATGCATATCTCCTGTAAAATGAAGATTTATATCTTCCATAGGAACTACTTGTGCATATCCACCACCAGCTGCTCCACCTTTCAACCCAAAAACAGGTCCTAAAGATGGTTCTCTTAAAGCTACTATGGCTTTTTTATTTCTTTTATTCAAAGCCTGACCAAGCCCAATAGTTACTGTAGATTTACCTTCTCCTGCTGGTGTTGGATTTATAGCTGTTACTAATACTAGCTTTCCTTTTTTTTCTTCCTTACTTCTTTCTAGTACATCTAAAGATATTTTACATTTATATTTACCATATTGATCAATGTCATCTTCACTTAAGTTTAATCCTGCTGCAATTTCTCTTATATTTTTCATCTTAGCTTCTTGAGCTATCTGTATATCGCTTTTCATTTAGTATACCTCCACTACTAATTAACTTTATAATTAATTATATCATTGAAAAAAAATATTTAAAACATCAAATCGAATATTATTGTTAGTTTTTATAATATTTTTCGTATTTTATTGATTCTTATTACTCTTTTTATATATTTAAAAATATAATGTATGTCTTTTCTTTATTATTTTAAAATTTCTCTTAAAAAAATAAGCTATATCAAAATATCTCCTGATATAGCTCATTACTTTTAGTTGGCATCAAAAATTTCTTCAAACTCCTTGCCATCAATTTTTTCTTTTTCTAACAAAGTACTAGCTACTGCATGTAGCTTATTAACATTTTTCTTTAATAACTCTTCAGCAGTATTATAAGCATTACTAATTAAACTCTTAATTTCCTTATCTATCATTGCTCCTACTTCTTCACTGAAGTTTCTTCCTCTTCCTAAATCTCTACCTAAAAATACTTCATTGCTATCACTACCATATGATATAGTTCCTATTTTATCACTCATACCATATTCCATAACCATAGATCTGGCAATGGAACTTGCTCTATCAATATCATTCTTAGCACCTGTACTTATATCTCCTAAAATTAATTTTTCAGCCACACGACCACCTAAAAGTCCAACCATTTCATCTAATAACTTTTCTTTTGATGTATATGTCCTATCCTCTGTTGGAAGATGCATTGTATATCCACCAGCCATACCTCTTGGAATTATACTTATTTCATGCACAGGATCTGAATTTTTTAAACATTTCATTACTACAGCATGACCTGCTTCATGATAAGCAGTAAGCTTCCTATCATGTTCACTTATTGTCCTACTTTTCTTTTCTGGCCCTGCTATTACTCTTGTTATAGCTTCTTCAAATTCATCCATGCCTATTTTCTTTTTGTTCTTCCTAACAGCTAAAAGTGCAGCTTCATTCGCTAGATTTTCTAAATCAGCTCCACTAAATCCTGGAGTTCTTTTTGCTAGAACATCCAAACTAACATCGTTGTCTAACGGCTTTTTCTTAGTATGAACTTCTAATACAGCTTCTCTACCTTTTCTATCAGGTCTACCAACCATTATTTGTCTATCAAATCTTCCTGGTCTTAAAAGAGCCGGATCTAATATATCAGGCCTGTTAGTAGCAGCTATCATTATAATACCTTCATTAGCTCCAAAACCATCCATTTCTACTAGTAATTGATTTAATGTCTGTTCTCTTTCATCATGTCCTCCACCAAGACCAGCACCTCTTTGTCTTCCCACGGCATCTATTTCATCTATAAATATTAATGATGGAGAATTTTTTTTAGCCTGTTCAAATAAATCCCTTACTCTTGATGCACCAACACCAACAAACATTTCAACAAAATCTGATCCTGAAATACTAAAGAAAGGTACTCCTGCTTCTCCAGCTATTGCTTTTGCTAGAAGTGTTTTCCCAGTACCTGGAGGCCCAACCAATAAAACTCCTTTAGGAATTCTTGCTCCCATTTCTACATATCTTGCTGGTTGCTTTAAAAAGTCAACAATCTCTTCTAATTCTGCTTTTTCTTCATCAGCTCCTGCTACATCATCAAAAGTTACCCTCTTATTATCAGGAGTAACCATCTTAGCTTTGCTTTTTCCAAAGTTCATTACTCCTCTTCCACTGCTTCCGCCACCCTGTGACTGTTGTGTAAAGAAGAAGATAAATACTACAAACAATATAATTATCATTATAGTAGGAAGTAGACTTACCCATATACTGCTATTAGACGGTGCAACATATTCTATTTTAATATCATCTTTAGGATATTGTTCATTTAAAAATTCAATCATAGAACTTGGTGCATATACCGTATACTTATTTTCATCCCGTGTTGTTACCTCAATAGTCATCTTATCAGAATTTACATTTATACTTTCAACCTGATCATTAATCCACTTTTGTTGAAAATCACTATATACCATTCTATTTGACACACTGCTTCCATCAAGCATGAAAGTTGCTATTGCAAAAAACAACAACAATCCTATTATCCAAATAGTTGCACTTGAATATTTTTTCATCCAAGGCCCCCCTTTCATCTAGTACTTTTTAACTATATATTTCTTCTTTTAATATACCTATAAAAGGTAAATTTCTATACTTTTCAGCATAATCTAAACCATATCCTACTAAAAATCCATCTGGTGCTTCAAAACCTATATACTTTACATTAACATTTACAGCTCTTCTAGCAGATTTATTTAATAATGTAACAATTTCTACTGAAGATGCACCTTTACTACCTAAATAAGACATTAAATATTTCAATGTAATGCCGCTATCAACTATATCTTCTACAATCAATACTTCTTTTCCTTCTATACTTCTATCTAAATCCTTAAGTATTTTTACTACGCCACTACTTTTTGATTCCTTTCCATAAGTAGATATTGCCATAAAATCTATTTCACAAGGATTATGTAATCTCTTTAGTAATTCTGATATAAAGACTACTGAACCTTTTAAAACTCCTACAAGCAATAAGTCTTTCCCCTTATAATCCTCGTCAATAATTTTAGCCAATTCTTTAGTTCTTATACTAATCTCCTCTTCACTAAATAAAATTTCCTTAATGCCTTCTTTCATAATACTTATTCCTTCCCTTCAAAAGATATTTTCAGCACTCTCTTAGTACTTTTTGTAATTTTAAAACTTTCAGAAACCTTATACCCAACTATCCAAGCTATTTCATCATCAAAGCATATAAGTGGAATAACGTCTCTTTCCTCTCTAGGAACTTTAAGATTAATAAAGATATCCTTTAGTTTCTTTGTACCCTTTATCCCTAAAGGTTTCATCTTATCTCCATCTTTTCTATTCCTAATTACAATTCTCTCTTCTATCTTATCATAATCAAAAAGTTTTATTAAGGCATTATTGGAAAATTCTACGTTTTTTTCTCTATCTATTACCTCCATTTTAATCATGTAATTTTTAAATTTGATTTCTTCAATTACACTTTCTTTCATAATAGAGACTTCACTTTCTTCTTTAGTGATTTTCATATTATTTTTCTTCTTAAATATAATATCTCCATAAGTATTTTCAGCTATGATACTATTAGTTAAATTTATACTTTTTCCTGTTCCTTTATTATATAAATCAATGACATCATATATATGTTTCATTTCAAAATTTTGATGACTTTTGGATATTTCTTTAAAAGCTCGCTTTATCACTCTCGTTACTATTGCTTCTTTTTCTTTTACAAAAAGATTTTGTTCTATAACTATCTTATGATTTGTGCATTTACAATACTCTTCATAACATTTATTAGACTGCTCTTCAATATATTCATTATCCTTGCTTAATATTAATGCCATCCTATTCAAAGTATCTATAATATCCTTATTAAAGTTTTCTTTCATATAAGGAAGTATATCCAGTCTCACTTTATTTCTGCTATAAATTCTCTCCATGTTACTTTTATCTATTCTTGGCATTAAATGATTTTCTGCACAATAGCTTTCTATCTCACTACGATTTAAACAAAGTATAGGTCTGATTATTCCTCCTTCCCTTACAGCCTTTATACCTACTAATCCTTCTAAACCAGTTCCTCTCATCATACGCATAAGTATTGTTTCTGCTTGATCATTTGCATTATGAGCTACAGCAATTTTATCATATCCGTATTTTTCTTTTATTTTTTGAAATGCCTTATAACGTTCTTCTCTACCAGCCATTTCTAGAGATATACTATTTTCACTGGCTACTTTGTTTATGTCTATTCTCTCTATATAGCAGTCTATTCTTAATTTTTCACAGATATCATTTACATATCTTTCGTCTTTAAGTGCTTCTTCTCCTCTAAGCATATGATTTATATGTATAGCACCTAACTTTATATTTAACTTTTCTTTAAGGCTATACAATATATGTAAAAGACAAACCGAATCTGGACCACCAGACAAAGCTACTAGTATTTTTTCCTCTGCCTTTATCATGTTATTATCTATAATGAAATATTTAACTTTTTTAATCACTTTATATCCCTACTTTGCTTTATATTTTCATCCTTAATAATACCTTTACATTTTTTTAAAGTAAATATATAAATCTAATATAAAATATTAAAGAAGGGACTAATCCCCTCTTTTAATATAATGAATATAATTTTGATACCACTACTGTCATATCATCCATTACCTTTCCATTACTTAATACTTTTGCCTTATCTAAGATATCTCTTGATAATTGCTCAGGATTAGTTGTTGCCTTCTCTAAATAAGTCCTCAACCATGAATAATCACCAATATTATTTTTATCTACATCTAAAATTCCATCACTGATGGTTATAACAATATCTCCATGCTTTAACTTCTTTTTCTTCTTCTTGTATTCAATTTCTTCCACAGCTCCAAAAGGTAATGAATTATCACTTATTACCTGAACATCTTCATACCTCTTTATAAACGTTGCCACTGCCCCTGCTTTTATAACTGAAAGTTCTCCGCTATATAAATCAACCATGGACATGTCTAATGTTGTAAATTTTTCATCTTCACTAAATTTCATATTCATAATTGAATTTATAGCTTTTATAGCTATTTCTTCATCATATCCACATTTTATAAATTCATCAATTATATCTATGGCAACACTACTTTCTAACCCTGCATCAGGACCTGATCCCATACCATCACTTAAAGCTATTACATAAATGCCATTTTTATTTTTACCAAAATTAAAACTATCTCCTGAAAATTTTTCTCCATCTTTTGGTATTGATGCCACATATGATAACATATGATACTTAGGACTTTCTTCAATAACCACTGAACACTCATTAGTTTCTGGATTTATCCTGCAACCTTCATCACTTATAGAAAAAGGTACTCTTAAAACTTCCTTTAAAATAGGAAGTATTGCTTTTCCACATATATTTTCTCCATAGCAATTTTTCATAAGCATTTTAATCTTTAACCTGCCCTTTTTATCAGTATAAGAATATATATTCTTATATGCTATATTTTTTCTAGACAGAGCTTTCTTAAGGACTTTATCCAGCTCATAACAATTATCTACATCTCTTGTAAATTCCTTTATTACATCATCCATCGCCTGAGATATGCCAGCAATATTTTCTGCAATAAGTTGTCTTCCTTCACCCATTCTTTCTTTTAAGACTTCATTAACAGTAGTAGTATTATAAAATTCCTCACAACTCTTAATTAAAGTATTACTTTTAACACAATTTTCTTTAAGGTTTTTATTTATCTTTCCTTTTCCTTGTTCGAACATTTCAATGAGTTCTGAAAATTCAAAGAAAGTTTTATTTAATTCCTTTCCCCAACACTTGCTGTTCATTTCACAATTACTACATACTCGATCTGCAAGATTCTCTATCATAGCTGAGCTTTTATCTTTTACTAACAACTTATGATTTCCTGATAATTTATTCATAGATTTAGATAATCTATCTAATATTTTTTTTAAGTTTTCTATTCTTTCTACAAATTCACTCTTAACTCCATCTATCTGTGCTTCATTTATTATCCTATTTTTTTCTTCATTACTTAATTCCTGCAAAATACCCTCTATAAACTTGGCTGGAGTTAACAACATAATCACTGCTGGCACTGCTATTTCCACTGCTCCATATATATTTATTGTTACTGAATATCCTACTATTATTGAACTTACAATTAAATACGCCAAAGCCGAAAATATTTTACCAGTTTCTTTAAACACACCAACAACTAGCCCACAACAACTATATAAACTTATAAAAAGTAATATATTTTTACTGGTTACACCTACGATTATTCCCATGGTTACTCCAATAACTGTTCCTATTGATGCTCCTCCTGCATATGCTATTACTATTATAATAGCCAAAGCTGCGATATTTCTTATACTTACACCGAAGCAAGCAATATTTCCAATCCCTGCAACCATTAAGCATAATACTATGGCCATACTTATCAATTCTTCCATATTAAAAAAATAATTATGCTTTATTTCATCTAAACAACTTATGCCATAATTAACAACATAAAATACTGGTATTATGCTTAAGCTTTCAATTAATGCAAAGGCTATATTAACAGATAAACCTTGACTACCAAAAATACTTTCAATTATTAAGAATTCTACTACACATATTATACATATATTATTAGTCTTAATTCTTCTCCCTGCTTTATCTGCTATATAGAAAATCAATAGTATTGAAATTGCTAAAATAGGATATACATATGAATCAGCATCATTACTATAAACACTTAACCCCCCTATAATCACTCCAAAAAAAGCAATTATAGTCTCTTTACTTCTTCTTTTATTTATAACTGAAATCAAAAATGCCATACCAAAAGGTGTAATAGTCAATCCATCCACCACTCTAAACTTTACCCTACTTAACATAAATCCGCATAATAATATAAGTATAATTTTAGCTGCTGTTAATTTATATTTAGTAATTCTATCTTTTTTACTATCAATTCTCTTATATACCGAAACCCCTGCATCATATTGCATTTCAATCACACCTTTCTTAACAATAACTTAATGATATCATTTACCATTAAATTATTATGTCATTTAGTGTTTTCCAGTATTTTTTTCGTAAGACATTAATTTTCCATTTTCATTTTATCATGCTAGTTTTTTTATTTTATTTCTTTTATATTCATATTTTTTCTTCTTTAAATAAATACTTTTTGTCGTAATTATCTATTTTTTATTATTTTTATGAAAAGAAAAAAGAGATTCAAATAAAATTTGAATCTCTTGGTGCTGAAGACCGGAATCGAACCGGTACGGTATCGCTACCGCAGGATTTTAAGTCCTGTGC
>NZ_MNRT01000031.1:0-28925 GCF_001916075.1 Clostridium sp. 29_15 | reverse complement strand
ATGGTTGCGGGGGCAGGACTTGAACCTACGACCTTCGGGTTATGAGCCCGACGAGCTGCCAACTGCTCCACCCCGCGATATTGTATAACTAAATTCAACTTGGTGCTGAAGACCGGAATCGAACCGGTACGGTATCGCTACCGCAGGATTTTAAGTCCTGTGCGTCTGCCTGTTCCGCCACTTCAGCTTATTCTTACTTTTCGTCGCCGCCTGACGACAAAATTAATTATATATTATGTTTTATAACGTGTCAACATTTTTTCGCTATTTTTTTTATTTTTTTGCAACTTTTTATGTAACCCTAATAAAATAGCTATTTGAGAACAATATTTTCCCTATGTTAATAATAAAAACACAGAAAAAATTCTGTGTTCTTATTTATATATTAAATTAAAATATTATATTTCTATCTAAAAACCTTTTTTATTTCTGCTTCTAAATTCTTGATGTTTTTTGAAGTCTTGTTGTCTTTCTTCACTATCTTTTAAGAATCTAGACATTATATCTTCAAATTTTTCTCCAGATTGAGCTTTTTTCTTTTCTTGTTTCCATTCAATTTCCGCTGGCTTTGCTGACTTTTTAACAACATTTGCTTGCTTTATTGATAAGCTTATCTTTCCATTATCATCTATTGATATTACCTTCACCTTAACTTTATCTTGTTCATTAAGATGCTCTCTTATATCTTTTACAAAAGAATCTGCTACTTCAGATATATGAACTAAGCCTGTTTTTCCTTCAATTTCTACAAAAGCTCCAAAATTTGTGATATTTACTACTGTACCTTCTAATATGTTTCCTGCCATTAAGGTCATGTTACAAAGAATCCTCCTTAAATTTTATTAATATATGTTATTAAAATAATAACCTTTTTAATCTTAAATAATACTATTCTTAAGGCTCTAAACTTTCTATAACTTGCTCACCATCTTTGATTAACCCTAATCTTTCTCTAGCAAGCTTTTCTATATACTCATGATTAGATTGAGCACTTTCAACTTCGGCTTGTAACTTTTCATTTTCTTCTTTTAGCTGATTTAAATTTTGCCTTTCCACTGAAAGATTTTCTTTAATTCTTTTTAGAGCAACTCCTTGTCTAATCAGACTAAATATAAATACAGCAAAAATCACAATTATAATTACTTTATTTAATGTAAGCCTCTTTTTCATAAAATAGTACCTTCTTTTATATATAATATAAATATATTTTAAACATTCTAACTACTTTATTCAAGTAATTTTTTGAGTATTTATCTTTTTCCTGTAATAAAAGAAAAAATCAGTTTCGCAGCATAGCATACATTATTTAGCAATACTCTTACTACTTTTGAAATAAAATCAAATATAGACCTTTCAATAGAAATAAATGTTGGACTAATAAACTTCATATAAATAAATATTGCCAAAATTATAAATATATACACATATGCTCCCAAAAAAGCATAATCAGTATATAACAAAAATGTAAATACTATCATTGCTGCTAAAATACTAAACAATATATCTTCAATAACAAGGATAGGTTTTGGTACCTTGCTTCCTCTAATAATTCTATATAAATCAAACATTCCGCCTGTTAATAATCCTGATAAAAACGAATATACTATTATACTAAATTGAATATTTATTGGTAATGGCATGCTCTCACCTATTTAAATAGCCTTCCAATTATACTTTCTTTTTCTTTCTTAATCTCCTTGCTACTATATATCATTGCACTTATTTCTCCCACAATGATCACATCACCATTTTGTACATCTAGTTTATTCATTTTTAATCCTAAACCTTTTATCGTTAAAGGACCTAATTTAGTATTTAGCATTATTTTTTCTTCATCAAAGCTTATTACTTCAACTATTCCAGTCATAGTAAGTTTTTTTCTACATTCTAAAATTAAGTTTCCTCTATTATCTTCTAACTTACTATTTTCAACCTTTTTCTCCATTATCTACTCCCCCATATATTCCTTATTTAAAATATATGAAAGTAGCCTATAATTTATTCTTTATCTTCTTCCCCTTCAATTATTATATACATTTCTTTGGCTTCTTCTTTTCTAACATGCTCAGCTATATTAACTATCTTAGCTTTAAGCTTTCTTGTAGCAAAAGTAATTTCAATTATATCCCCTTCTTTAACATCTGTAGATGGTTTTGCTACCTTATCATTTATAGCAACTCTTCCATTTTCACATGCTTCCTTAGCTATAGTTCTTCTTTTAATTATTCTAGATACTTTTAAGTACTTATCTAATCTCATTTTCTCTTCCTCCAAACACTTCTTTGTAATATTTATTTTATTATATTTTTTCTATATATTAAAATAAAAACCCGAGAAAAACTCGGGTTCTTATAAAAAATTATTTGTTTACTCTATCTTTAAATTCTTTACCTGCTTTGAATACTGGAACTGTTGATGCAGGAATAGTGATAGTTTCCTTAGTTCTTGGGTTTCTACCTTCTCTAGCAGCTCTTTCTCTTGTTTCGAAAGTACCAAATCCTATTAATTGAACTTTTTCACCACTTTCTAAAGCTTCTTGAACTGAATCAATAAATGCCTTTAATGCACTTTCTGCATCTTTTTTAGTTAATTGGCTTTTTTCAGCCATGCTAGTAATTAATTCTGCTTTATTCACAATTACATCCTCCTTAAATAAACAGCTATTTTTTATTGTAGTTAACTGTTATAACTATGTACTATAACTACATTACCTTATTATATAACCACTTTTAACACTAGTCTATAGCAATACAGCTATTTTTCTATAAAAATGTAGCTATCACAACATTTTCATGTAGCATAGTTCAATAATCTACTTTAAATTAAATATTCTCCATAAATCTTGAAATTCCTTTTAATAAACAGTATTATTCATTATTTTTAGCTTCATCCCAAAATTTATTTAGTTCATCAATAGACACGTCCTTCATAGATTTATTATTCTGCAATACTTTATCTTCTACGTATTTAAACCTTATTGCAAATTTTTTGCTTGCTTTATTTAAGGCTTCCTCTTCATCTACCTTCAATAATCTAGCTAAATTTACACATGCAAACAGTAAATCACCAACTTCATCTATTATTCTTTCCATATTATTAGAATTATATTCAGTTAATATTTCGTTTAATTCCTCTTGAACTTTAGCTGCTGCTTCTAATGTATTTTCAAAATCAAACCCAACTCTTGCTGCCTTCTTTTGTACTTTATGTGCTTTTAATAAAGCTGGCAAAGCATTGGCTATAGCATCTATCTCTTCTGATATAGTATTAAACTTCTTTTCCTTACTCTTTATATCATCCCAGTTTTTAAGCACCTCTTCACTTGTATCTGCAGTTTCATCACCAAACACATGTGGATGTCTATATATCATCTTGCTACATATTCCATCCACTACGTCAGATAGATTAAAGTAGCCATCTTCCTCTCCAATTACAGCATGGAAAATTACATGAAGAAGTACATCACCTAGTTCTTCTATTAATAAGTCTATGTCATCTTTTTCAATGGCATCCATCACTTCATAACACTCTTCTAATAATTGATTTTTAATGCTCTCATGAGTTTGCTCTCTATCCCATGGACAACCTTCTTCACTTCTTAATGTTCTTATTAAGTTTACAAGATCATATACATCTTTCTTATTCTCAAGATTTTTAGGAATATATACAGACGTAAGATAATCTATATCTTCTTGCATATCCAGCTCATATAGCAGTATCTTTCTTACACTTTCCTCACCCTTTATCCCTGCTGCTCTTACATAATAAATTTCTGTATCATCATTATAATACTCTAAAAGTTCTAACTTTACTTCTGACGCAATTAAAGGATTATATACCTGTGTTATAATTGTCCCTATTCTTTTATCAAGAACCTGATTTTTAATATCAAATGCATCAATAACCTTTAATCCTTCTATTGGATCAATCTTAAGAACATCCATCATTGCATCAATAAAGCTTACTGCTGGCAATATTTCATATGTTATATTATTTTCATCACAAAGCTTCATTAAGTTAAATACAGATCTTTCTGCTACAAGAGGATGCCCTGGAACAGCATATACAAGTTCCCCTTTTTCTTGATAATTGCTAATTAAATCCTTTGCAATCTTTTCATAAACTTCGTCAAAACTATCACTTGTTTCATAATAGTTATCACAAGTGTTAAAATCCTTTAGTTTTCCCTTTAAATAATCAACGGTAGGATGCTTTTCTGTTCTAAAGAAAAGATTGTCACTATCTTCTAATGCTTTAATTGCTCCATATGTTAACGCTTCTGGAGCTCCTGGACCAAGACCTACTATCTTTATCATAAACTTTTCTCCTTTTGTATTTCTTTTAATTATTTTTTTACTAACCTGCCTTTTATATCTTCTAAACGAAAGACTTTCAAAAGCATAATTGCTATCATATATATAATAATACCCACAAATATTGCTAATAAGCAAGAAATACTATCACTTTCTATGGACTTCATCACTTTCACATAAGTCATTACTACGCCTGCAGACATAGCAAGTGCTGCTGCAAGAGGTTTAAAAAAACAATTATAGTAATCTATAGTTACCTTAAGCTTACCTTTTAAAGATATCATATTAAGCATTGCCACAGTTATATATGCCCCTATACTTGCTATGACTGCTCCATATATATTTATCTTAGGTATCGGTACTAAATACCATGTTAATAGCACCTTTACTAAGCACCCTATAAATAAGTTTATAACAGGTCTTATATAATGATTTGATGCTTGCAATACAGATGTAGATGTTTGAGTAATTATTATGAATGGTATGGAAAGTGAAAGGTATCTTAATATTTCTATTCCTTGATAATTCTTAAAGAAAATTAATTTCATGATAGGTTCTGCCAAAAAGAATAATCCTAAAGCGCTTGGAAAAGCTATCACCGTTGACAGCTTCATAGACATATTTATCTTACTTTCCATGCTCTTCTTTTTATTTAATATAAAGCTTTCAGCAATGATTGGTATTAATGAAGTACCAATTGCCATAGATATTGTTAATGGTATATTTACCAAAACTGATGCTTTACCTGTAAGTTGTCCATAAAGTATGGTTGCATTAGCTTCGCTTATACCACTTAATAAAAGTTTTTGTGGCACAAGTATTGAATCTATCAAGCTCATTATAGTTCCCACTGTAGTTCCAATAGAAATTGGAATAGCTATTTGAAGTATTTTATTTAATACTTCTGGATTACTCTTAACTTTCTTTATTCCATTTTCCTTTCTCACTTCAGAATATTTAATATATAAATATGCTAATGCTAATATGCCTCCACCTGCAGCCCCAAGTGAAGCACCTCCTGCTGAATATTCAATACCCTTTGGTAAAAGAATTATTGCCATCCCTACCCCTACTATAACTCGTCCCATTTGTTCTAATATTTGTGAAACTCCCGTATGTGTCATGTTCTGCATACCTTGAAAAAATCCTCTGAACACATTTACAAATGATATCATCATAGGTGCAAAAGAAATAGCTATTAATGAATAGTATGATTTAGAATTCCATTTAAGAAATGATATTATAGGTTTTGCTAAGAAAAATAATAATAAAGATGTGCCTATACCTAGTGTTGCCATTAAATAAACTGATTCTTTAACAACTTCATAGCTTCCTTCAATATCTCCCACAGCATTTTTTTCAGAAATCATTTTAGAAATTGCAATGGGTACTCCTGAAGCCATCGCTACAAAAAACATATATAAAGGATATGATAATTGATAATATCCAATTCCAGTATCGCCTATAAGCATTATTAACGGCCATCTAAAAAAGAAGCCTAAAAATTTCGCAATAATTCCAGCTAGTCCAAGAATTATGCTTCCTTTAATCAAAGATTGCTTCTTCATATTTAATACCTCCAAACTTATATTACTAATTAATTCTTATTTCAAGCCTAGAGGTATTATGCCTTTTATTTTTTCTTTTCCTCCTTTCACCGCAAGTTTTCTTTGTATGTTAATTACTTTTATTGTTCCATTTGTTTTCCTAAAAAAGCTGCTGCTGTTTCTGCAAGTTTCAATTCTATCTCGCTGAATTTCTCTCCAGGAGTTTTAGAAAGTATCATTACTGCACCAATAGCATCACCTTCAGCTATGATAGGTGCTATAACTTGATTGCTATACTCTCCTACATCTTCATCGTTATGTAGAGGTATTGTCTTACCTTCTTCAACAATTAAAGTGGCTTTTCTCCCATCCATAATTCCTTCTAATTCATTACTTATTTTTCTTTCTATATAATCTTTCTTTGATGCACCACTTACTGAAACAAAAGCATCTTTATCTGCTATTAATATTATATGTCCAATTGCTTGCTGTAAGCTTTCTGCATATTCTTTTGAGAAATCAGTTAATTCACCAATTGGAGAATATTTCTTTAATATTACTCCACCTTCTCTATCTGTAAAAATTTCTAAAGGATCTCCTTCTCTTATCCTTAAAGTTCTTCTTATTTCCTTTGGTATTACTACTCTTCCTAAATCATCAATACGTCTTACAATTCCAGTGGCTTTCATTTCTACGAGCTACCTCCCTTTTTCATTTGACTAGTATTTACGCTATTATTATTTGGAGTATTAGAAATTTTATGCACTTATACCCATTATTTATAATGGGTAGTCTAGAGAGGGTTTAATTCTAACCTATTCCAACATATTTAAATTCTGAATTCTCAGTAATGAATAATAAATTCAAGAAATTTTTATCTATATTTATTCAAAAAAATAGTGCAGGAAACTACTCCTGCACTACTAATTATGAAAGCTTATCTTCATAAGTTTTAACTTTTAATTCTTTTTTCCACTCTTCTAATTTAGTATTATAAACTTCTTTCTTCTTTTCAGTTAATAGCTTTTCTTTAATGCTGTCTTTAACTTCATCAAAACTTTTAACTGTTGATTCTTTCACAACATTTGTAGCTTTTATTATATGATACCCAAAAGAACTTTTAACTGGAGCTGAAATTTCACCTTCTCCAAGTTTTTCAAGTCCTGCTAGGAAATCTGTATCATAACCAGATTTATCATATTCAACTGTTCCTAAACTTTCTGATATAGGATATACTCCTGCTGCTTTATTTCCTGAGTATTTTTCAAATAATGCATCAAAAGTAACTTCACCTGAATCAATTTTAGCTTTTGCTTCATTAGCTTGAGCTAGAGCTTCAGCATCTGCTGCCTCCTTATCTTCATTATTAGACTTAAATAATATATGGTTTGCTGTAGCAGATGGTTTTGTTGTGTAATTAGCTATATTAGTATTATAGTATTTTTCCACTTCTTCATCAGATATAGTAACATCTTTAGTCATATATTCTGTTACTATTTCACTAATTACTTGAGTTTTCATAAATTCTTTGAAAGTTTCATCAGTATATCCATAATACTCTAAAGCTGATTTGAATGCTTCCTCTCCACCATAAACACCTTTTAATTCTTCTGTTTTCTCACTTATTTTACTTTCTAATTCTTCATCTGAAGGAATTAAATTTAGTGCTTTTGCTTTTTGAGACATTATCTGTTCATTAACTAATTGATTTAAAACTTGAGTTCTTACAGTCTTTAATTGCTCTTTTAAAGAGTCAGGTATAGATGATTCATAATCTTGCCCATAAGTTTGTTTTAAATTGTCTATATCAGCCTTTAACTCTGAATCAACATCTCCAAGTGTTATATTAGTATCTCCAACTTTAGCTAATACGGTCTTAGCTTTTGATTCAGCTGTTTGTTCTATCATATTGCAGCCTACAACTGATAATGACATAACAGATACCATAGCTGCTGCTACTAATTTCTTTACTTTTCCCAAAGTTACTCCCTCACTTTACATCTTTTTTAAGTATCTACGTCTAAGTATAACAGTATTATTGCTTTTATTCAATTTTTATAGTGTATTTTTTTTGTGAATTTTAACTTATATCTTCTAATAATTTTTTATAATATTCTAATGCGGCTTCTTTCTTTATATTATCTAACTTTATTGCAAATGATGGCGTTTCTCCAAAGTACAATATCACATCATCTTTATATTGCTTCAATAAAACACTATATATACCTTCGAAGCCTTTATATCCCTTAACAAATTTAAACCTTAACTCTTTAGCAATTTCCTTTATATCTTCAATATATAAGCCTTTACATAGGCTCTTGATATATGCTATATCCATCAAGTTATACACTGAATCAGGAATATTTGAATATCTATCTTCTAATTCACTCTTTATTTCCATAAAATCATTGATATCTTCAATGGCGGCAATCTTTTTATAAACTTCTATCTTTTGAATTTCATCAGTTATATATGATGATGGTATAAATGCATCCACCTTCATATCTACTGATGTTTCTATAGGTTCATTTTCAATTTCACCCTTTACTAATTTTACGGTGTCTTCTAACATTCTACAATATAAATCATAGCCAATACTCGCCATATGCCCATGTTGAGATGACCCCATCATATTTCCAGCTCCTCTTATTTCTAAGTCTCTCATGGCAATTTTGAATCCTGATCCAAGTTCAGTAAAATCCTTTAATGCTTTTAGTCTTTTTTCAGCTACTTCTGTAAGTATCTTGTCCTTAGTATAAATAAAGTAAGTATACGCTACCCTATTACTTCTTCCAACTCTTCCTCTTAATTGATAAAGCTGCGAAAGTCCCATCTTATCTGCATCATGCACAATCATTGTATTAACATTTGATATATCAATACCAGTTTCAATAATTGTAGTGCATACTAAAACATCATATTCCTTATTCATAAAGGCTATCATCTCAGTTTCTAACTCTTTTTCTGTCATTTTACCATGCATAATCCCAACCTTACATTCAGGTACAAGATCTCTAATATAGTTAGCCATACTATCAATGTTCTGCACTCTATTATATACAAAATAAACTTGACCATCCCTACTTATTTCTCTAAGTATGGCATCTCTTATAAGCTGATCATTTTGTTCCACAACATACGTCTGAATAGGATATCTATCTTCTGGTGGTGTTTCAATTACTGATATATCACGCACTCCTGTAAGGGACATATGAAGTGTTCTTGGAATAGGAGTTGCACTTAATGTAAGTACGTCCACATTTTTTTTCATACCTTTTATTTTTTCTTTTTGAGAAACACCAAACCTTTGCTCTTCATCAACAACTAGTAATCCTAAATCCTTAAATACAATATCTTTTGATACAAGCCTATGAGTTCCTATCAATATATCAACATTACCTTCCTTTAAAGCTTGAAGTGTTGCCTTTTGTTGCTTTGGTGTCCTAAACCTGCTTATCATATCTATTTTTATAGGAAAATCAGAAAATCTTTTAATAAAATTATTATAATGCTGCTCTGCTAGAATAGTGGTTGGCACTAAGAAAGCAACCTGTTTTCCATCCATTACAGCTTTAAAAGCAGCTCTTATGGCAACTTCCGTCTTACCGTATCCAACATCTCCGCAAAGCAATCTATCCATTGGTTTATCTGATTCCATATCACTTTTTATTTCTTCTAATGATGCTAATTGATCTGGTGTTTCTTCATATGGAAACTCATCTTCAAACTGTCTCTGCCACTCAGTATCTTTTCCAAAGCTATGGCCTTTAAGCGTTGCTCTTGCTGCATAAAGTTTCACTAAATCCTGAGCAATTTCATTGATAGATTTTCTTGCCTTTGCTTTTGCCTTTTGCCATTCTGCTCCACCTAACTTATTAATCTTTGGTGAATTTCCTTCACTACCAATATATTTTTGTACTAAATCAAGCTGATCTACTGGAACATATAACTTATCGCCTTTATCATAAACAATATCTAGATAATCTCTAGTGGTTCCACCAGCTACCATTTGCTTAATTCCCTTATATATACCAATTCCATGGTTTGCATGAACTACATAATCACCAGGTTTTAACTCTGCAAAACTAGTTATTTTAGCAACACCTTTTCTTTTTACTGCCTTGCCAGAATGTTTTCTTCTTGTCTCACCAAAAATATCTTTATCAGAAATAATACTAAGTTCTAATTCTGGATAATCAAATCCTCTTATAAGATTACCAAAAGTAATTACTACTTCTCCAGCTTCAATTTTATCTATTGAATCTTTATATGTGCTGGAAATCCCTTTTTCCATAAGGGTTTTCACTAACCTTTCGCCTCTTGGTCTTGTTCCTGCAAGTATGACAGTTTTATATTTCTTTTCCTTACGCTCCTCAATATCTTCAATAAGTAAATTTAACTGTCCATTATATTTATTTAATGTAATTTCCTCAAAACCAATATCTACAGTATTAAATAAATTGTCACTTTTATTTAAGAATGAACTTAATGTTATAAGGCTACTATTTTCTAATTTAGATTCCAGTTCTCCTTTATTTAATAAAAGATTATTTTGTAGTGGAAGTATGTCTCCTCTTTGCAGGAATGATATATAATTTTCATTGAATTCATAATAAATACTATCCATTTTTCCTAAGCTTCTTTTAAAATCATCTACTATAAAAGTATATCCATCTAAATAATCAAAAAAACTATCTAATTTTTCATAGAAAAATGGTAAATAACTATCAATGGTTTCAAAATAATAAGTATTATTTAGTAACTCAATATTTTTTCCTACTATTCCCTTTATTTTTTCTACACTTTCTTTATTTAAATTAGATACATTAGCAACTATATTTTTTAATTCTTCATTAATAGTTTGCACTGCCCTATTTCTACCTTCATCATCTACAATAACCTCTTTAGAAGGGAAAATACTAAATTCCTTTACCTTTTCAATACTTCTTTGGGATTCTGTATTAAATGTCCTTATTGAATCTACTTCATCACCGAACAATTCAACTCTATATGGGTATGCTGATGTAGGAGGGAATACATCAAGTATCCCTCCTCTAAATGAGAATTCACCTTTTCCTTCAACAACTTCTACTCTTTCATAGCCACACTGAAGAAGACTTTTAGATATTTCTTTTAAATCAACATTATCTCCCGTCTTTATTATCATACTATATCTTAAATAATACTCTTTAGGAGTATATAAAGATGTAAGTGAATCTATAGAAGTAACTATTATTTTCTTTCTTTCGTTTTGTAATATTTCCTTTATTACCTTTAGCCTTGCCCATCTTAAATCTCCTGAAATAGCATCTACATTATAAAATACTACTTCTCTCACTGGAAAATAAAAAACATCCGTTGTATAAAAACTTAAATCTTCATATAAATTTTTGGCATCTACATCACTATGAGTTACTATCACCATAGAATTATCATTCTCTTCAAATATTCCATTTATAATGTAGCTTTTACCTGATTCCGATATGCCATATATATTTATAGGGAATGTTTTTTCTGAAATTTTCTCAGTTATTGATTTAAATTTCATATTATCCTTTAAGGGCTGCATTACCCCCTGTAATCTCATTTATACACACCTTCCTTAAAAGTTTAAACACACTTTAAAGCATCAAATCCGTTACACTTATTCATTGCTTCCTTAGTATCTTTATCTATCATTATTTCCACAGCTTCTGTTACTGCCCTTAATGTCTTATCTAAAACTTCATTTTCCTCTTTAGAAAATTTCCCTAAAACATGCGAAACTAAATCTCCCTTTGGTGCTCCCACACCAATTTTAACTCTTGGAAATACATCTGTTGCCAAATTAGCTATAATGCTCTTTATCCCATTATGTCCTCCATGACTTCCTTTCTCTCTTACCCTAAGTCTTCCAACAGCTAAACTTATATCATCATATAAGACAATGATTTCTTCATTAGAAAGCTTATAAAAATTAGCTACCTCCCTTATACTATCTCCACTTAAATTCATATATGTAGTTGGTTTTAATAAAATTACCTTTTTACCTTGAATAAATCCTTCACCAAAAACACCTTTAAATTTTTCCCTATTTAATTCTATATTATACTTATCACTTAAATAATCTATGGCTTCAAATCCTATATTATGTCTTGTTCCTTCATATTCTTTACCTGGATTCCCCAATCCTACTACTAAATACATTCTGTCAATTCCTCTCTGTACTAAAATAATCTACTTTATATTATACCATTTTTTCCTTTTATAAAATAATAATAAATTTAATAAAAGGATACTTAGCATAAATCACCAAATATCCTTTTATATATTAATCATATATTTTTATTTCTACTTCTTTTATAATTCCATCACTTAATACTTCACAAGATATAGTATCTCCTTTATTTTTAGAATTTAACATTTCAGTTATTCCATTAATATTAGATATATTAACGCCTTCAATTGATACTATGATATCTGTTGGCTTAATACCAGACTTATATGCATTTCCGACTTTTTTCAATTGTCCAACATAAAAACCATGTTTATGATGCTCTATATCCATCAATATTCCACCTTCTGTAATACCTAATACTTCTTTTATTATTGATGTTGAATTTATTATATTATCTAAGTTTTTCAATTCAATACCATAATAAACGCCTTCTAAACCAAATTTTTCAGTAAGATAAAGACTACCTATTCCTATAAGTTCGCCATTAGAATTACATATAGGACCACCTGTATTATTTAAGTTAATAGGTGCACTTATTTGAAGCAAGGTACATTCTTCTACTAAAGTATCGTATTTTCCTGACTTATTATACCTAGCGACAATTATTCCTGGAATAATACTTTCTATTTTTTGACCTTCAGAGTATACACTGCCTAATACAGCTATTCCCTGTCCTTCCACAATGCTATCTTCATCAGCCAACTTAATAGCCTGAATATTCCCTTCATAATCTACTTCAATTAGTGCTAAATCAAATTCTTCATCCTTTAATAAAAGCTTTCCCTCTACAGATTCTTCTTCATCATTATTAAAAATCACATTTAAGTGTTCCATATCCTTGATTCCTGAATAATTAGTTAGTATTACTCCTCTTTCAGTTATGACTACGCCTGTGACACTATTAGCTTCTCCATTATCTTCAGTTATAGTTACCAATGACTTTGATACTTTCTTTACCACTGAAGTATAATCACTAATAATCATATTATTTTTATTAAATTTTGTATTTTTAACTTCTTCAATAACATCTCCGTATTTATATTTAATAATAAAATTTAAAAATACACTTAATACTATTAATGCTATTATTACTATAATTCCTAAGTTAATTCCTATGCGTATATTAGTACGAGTATTTTTCTTTTCAAAAATTATCTTATAGATCTTATCATTTTCTTTAGTTTTTCTATCAACATTATCATCCATCAATTACACCTCCGAAACAATTCCCTTTTAGTGAGATTTCTTTAGCGTAAATATAAAGCTAACACCTTTTCCCTCTATATTCTTCACCCATATATCTTCATTATGTTGTGATAATATAGACCTTACTATAGGAAGTCCTAATCCAGTACTAAGCTTATTAGTTCTTGATTTATCACTTTTATAAAATCTATCCCATATCTTATTAAGTTCTTTTTCCTCTATACATTCTCCAGAATTAAATATATCTACATATATTTTTTCTCCTTTAGAATATACATCTATCTTTATTTCGCCATCATCATTACTATATTTAATTGAATTTTCAATAATATTTGTAACTACTTGTATTATTCTATCCCTATCACCTAATACATAAGCCCTGTTATTGTGGAATGTGGCTTTAACATTTAACCCCTTTTCCTGAATCTTGTGCTCTAAGTTTAAAATACAAAGGCTTATAACTTGGTTAATATCAAATTCAGTAATTGCCAAATTAAATTTTCCTGACTCCATAGCCGACATATCTAATAAATCATTTACTAGCCTTGCTAGTCTATCTACTTCATCATAAACAATTTTAAGATAATAATTTTCTCTGTCTCTTGGAATTACTCCGTCTAAAATACCTCCAATAAATCCTTTTATAGACGTAATTGGTGATCTTAGCTCATGAGATACATTTGATATAAATTCTCTCCTTTTTGTATCTGACTTCTCTAAGCATTCTGCCATCATATTAAATGATTCTGCTAACTCTCCAATTTCATTATTACAATTTACCACTACTCTCTTTTCTACTTCACCTTTTGCTAACCTTTTAGCTACATTATTAATATTATCTATTGGCCTTATGATTATCTGATTAGTTACTATTTTAATTACTATTGCAGAGATTATTATTTCAATGATAACTGTTATCCAAATAATAAACATATTAAAATTTCTTTCACTTTCATTTTGCATAACCATAATCATATATCCATCAATTTCACCATCTTCATATATAGCTTTTACATATCCCTTTATTGAAGCATTATTTACCTTAAATACTTCTTTCTTAAATTCTATATTGGAAGATAAAGACTCTGTATTTAATTTAATTTTGCTATACATTAAATCCTGATAATCTTCCCCATTCACTAAATATACATATCCTAGCCTATCGGTAATTATAGCTTCAGTATTAGTTGATATGCAGGCCATCTTTATTATTTCTTTAAGTTGGCTATATGAACCATCCTGTTGATTTAAATAATTATTTATGGAATTCTCAATTATACCCATCTGCTTTTCTAAATTTGATAATTTTGTACTGTGGTAATTTTTATTAAATAATATCGTCATAATTGAACCTAGAAAAATCAACACTATACTTGTAACAGAAATAAAGGTGACTATTATCCTTTGGTTTATACTTTCTTTCCTTGACATTACTTCACCTCAAACTTATATCCAACACCCCATACGGTCTGTACCTCCCATGTTTCTCCGCCTTTTAGTTTTTCTCTAAGCCTCTTGATATGGACATCTACAGTTCTTGAATCCCCTGGATAATCATATCCCCAAACTTCATACATCAGTTGTTCACGAGTAAATACTTTATTGGGAGAACTAGCTATGTAGTGTAATAATTCCAACTCTTTCGGTGCAAGCTTTACCATATTATCCCTATAAATTACTTCATATCCTCCTATATCAATAGTAAGATCACTAAACTTTATAACATCATTATTTTTAACTTCTGGACTATATCTTCTAGTTACAGCCTTTACCCTTGCTAAAAGCTCCTTTGGATCAAAAGGTTTTACCATATAATCATCTGCACCTAGTTCTAAAGCAAGTACTTTATCAAAGACTTCACCTTTTGCCGTAAGCATTATCACTGGTACATTGCTTTGCTTTCTAATAAATTTCAGTACTTCCACACCATCTTTTCCTGGAATCATAATATCTAAAAGTACTAATCCTATATTATCATTAGTAACTATATTACAAGCATCTAGTCCATTAAAACATTTTTTTGTTTCATAACCTGAGCTTTTTAAATACATGTCTATTAGCTCATTTATATTTTCATCATCATCTACAATTAAGATTTTTCCTAACTTATCGTCCATTTTCTTACACCATCCTTATAAAAATATTCTATCCTAAAACCTAGCAAACTACCTTACTTTTCTTATAAAATTAACATTTGTTACATTTTTTTATATTTATTATTTTAAAGAAATTTTGCTATAATTTTAAAATAAAAAATAATCCTCAAATTAATTATAACTTGAAGATTATTTTATGTAATTAGTTTTCGAATAATTTACTTATTGGCTTATCATCATAAATTCTTCTAATAGCTTCTGCAAATATAGGCGCAACAGATATTGAATTGAATTTTTCTAAATTTTGCTCGTCTTCTGGTAATGGTATTGTATTTAACATAACTAGCTTTTCAATAGCAGAATTATTTATTCTTTCAAAAGCTGGTCCTGATAATACACCATGAGTACAACATGCATATACATTTTTAGCACCTAAGTCTTTTAATGCATTTGCTGCATTGGCAATAGTTCCAGCAGTGTCGATCATATCATCGATAAGTATACATCTCTTATCTTTTACATCTCCTATAATGTTCATTATTTCAGAAACATTTGCCTTAGGTCTTCTTTTATCAATTATAGCAATTGGTGCATGAAGCTTATCCGCAAATTTTCTTGCTCTTGTAACACTTCCAAGATCTGGTGATACAACAACTACATCATCTTGTTCTTCAAATCCATTTTCAATGAAATGTTCTGCCAATATTGGTGATCCTAATAAATGGTCTACTGGTATATTGAAATACCCTTGAATTTGTGATGCGTGTAAATCCATTGTTAATACTCTATCTGCTCCTGCTGCAGTTAATATGTCAGCTACTAACTTAGCTGTAATTGGATCTCTTGATTTTGCCTTTCTATCTTGTCTTGCATAACCATAGTATGGAATAACTGCTGTTATCCTTCCTGCTGATGCCCTTTTAAAAGCATCTATCATGATTAGAAGCTCCATTAAGTTGTTATTTACTGGGCTGCTAGTAGATTGAACGATAAATACATCTGCTCCTCTAACTGTTTCATTTATATCTACTGATATTTCCCCATCACTAAAAGTTGAAACTTTTGAATTTCCTAATGTCAATCCTAATAAATTTGCAATTTCTTCTGCTAATTCTGGATGTGAATTACCTGCGAATATTTTTATGTTTTTTCCATGAGCTATCATACTTATTAGATCCTCCTTATTTTGGCTGTCTAGCTATTTATATTATAAAGTAAGAATACTTACTTTTTAATTAACCCTCTTTTTTCAACCCAACCTTCAATGTTTCTTTGCTTAGCTCTTGCTACTGCAAGTTCGCCCTCTTTTACATCATTAGTTATTGTTGATCCTGCTGCAATATAAGTATTATCTTCAACCTTAACTGGAGATATAAGATTAGTATTGCATCCAATGAAACTATTGTTTCCTATTATTGTTTTATTTTTATTTTTTCCATCATAATTAACTGTTACTGTTCCACAGCCAAAATTACAATTCTCTCCTACTTCAGTATCACCAATATATGTTAAATGTGATACTTTCGTATTATGGCCAATTGTTGATTTCTTTATTTCAACGAAATCACCAATTCTAACATGGCTTCCTATGATAGATTCTGGCCTTATATAAGCAAATGGACCTACTGTTGTATAACTTCCTATTTTACTATCTATTATTACAGAACTTTCTACTTGAACATTATCTTCAATGACACTATTATTTATTCTTGAATTTGGATATATAATGCATCCACTTCCAATCTTACTTACACCTTCAATAGTATTTCCTGGATATATAATAGTATCTTTGCCTATTTCTACATCAGCACCTATATACGTAACACTTGGATTTATTAATGTGACTCCATTATCCATATGTCTGTTGTTTATTCTGTTTCTTAGTATTTCTTCAACTTCTGCCAGCTGTCTTCTTGAATTTACACCAATTGTTTCTTCATAATCAACAACAACAGCGCCAACTTTTTTACCTTCGCTTTTTTGAATCCCTATAACATCTGTTAAATAGTATTCTCCTTGTGCATTGTTATTAGATAATTTCTCTAAAGAGTTTAAAAGATTTTCAATATCAAAGCAGTAAACTCCTGCATTCATTTCATTAACCTTTAATTCTTCTTCATTACAATCTTTATGTTCAACTATCTTAAGGACTTCTTCTCCATCTCTGATGATTCTTCCATACCCTGTAGCATCATCTAATATAGATGTTAAAAGTGTTGTGCTATTTTCATTATTGATATGTTCATTAAATAATCTTCCTATCGTTTCTTCTGTTATCAATGGAGCATCTCCACAAAAAACTGCTACAGTTCCTTTTTTCCCACTTAAAAACTCTATAGCACTTTTAACTGCATGACCTGTTCCAAGCTGTTCTGTCTGAAGTGAATAGCTAACATTTCTGCTATTAGTTTTTTCTTTAACTAATTCTGCACCTTTTCCAACAATAACATTTACATCTTCAATTTTTGCCTTTCTTAATGTATCTATAACATGATTAACCATTTCTTTTCCACAAACTTTGTGTAATACCTTTGGTAAATCAGATTTTATTCTTGTCCCTTGCCCTGCTGCTAAAATAAGAGCACACTTATACATAAATTCACCTCTTCAATTATGAGGACAAAATTTCATTTTATCCATTTATTGTTCGTATACCTTAATATATTATATTTCATTAACGTTTTGATTTCAACCTTCCTCTATAAAATATATATAGCTTACATTTAACTATAATGAAATAATATACTATATTTATTTTAACAAAAAAGAGGCTATGCCTCTTTTTAATTAATATTTGATATAAATTTTATTCACTTACAGTTAGGCTTTCTTCAGAAACTGCCTTTTCATAAGCTTCTAAAATTGCACTCTGTATTCTTTCTCTTGTTTCAGTATTGATTGGGTGTGCAATATCTTTGAATTCACCATCTGGTGTCTTTCTGCTTGGCATTGCTATAAACAAACCATTTTGCCCCTCAATAATCTTAATATCATGTACTACAAATTCATTATCAAATGTCACAGATACAATAGCTTTCATTTTTCCTTCTGATGCTATTTTTCTAACTCTAACGTCTGTGATTGTCATTTCACTCCACCTCCAGTTGCTTTTATATAAATATATTTCTATAAAAAGTTTAAAAATCCTTTTTTTTACTTAATTTTTTTTAAATTTTACAAAAAAATATATCAAACAACTGGTTTTTTCTTATTTTATTAGATTGGAAGGAGTTACTTTTATCTTACCGTCTTCACTTATATACTCAATATCGATGATTGAAACATAATCCGTTACTCTCTTATTGACAACACCTATATTATCAACTAACACCCCAGTACCAACTAATTCACTATCAAATTCTTTTAATAAATCAGTTATCCCTTGAGCTGTTCCGCCGCCTCTTAAGAAGTCATCTATAAATACACATCTGCTAGAAGGCTTCATAGATTTCTTTGCTAAAGACATTTGTTGTATTCTTCCACTTGTGCCTGATAAATAATTAATAGAAACAGTAGGCCCTTCTGTAACTTTATTTTCTCTTCTTATAATTACTAACTCTATACCTAAACTCTTAGCAACTTCATAAGCCAGTGGAATACCTTTTGTTTCAACTGTCACAACATAATCTACATCCATTGATTTTAAATAAGAAGCTAATATGACACCTGCCTTACTTATTATTTGTGGATTATACATTATATCTGTTAAATAGATGAAGTTACCTGGAATAACTCTTCCTTCTTCCATAAGTGCATCACATAATTCATTAGCAAACTCTTCTTTAGCACTAACGCCCATTTGAGGAATGAACTTTATTCCTCCAGCTGCTCCAGATATAGTTTGAACTTTACCCATTTCTAATTTTTCTAGTACTTCTCTAACAATAACTATATCTTCACTTATTGTTGACTTAGCTGCATTTAATAATTCTGAAAATCTATTTAAGCCTATTACCTTATTGGGATTTTCAACTAAAATCTTAGTAATGATTACAACCCTATTATTTCTGCTTAATTTTTCCATTTTTTCTCCTTTCTTTATATGCCTCATCACGAACTTTCATATTTTTTCTACCCTATAATATTCATATTTTATTCTAAATATAGCTTATTATCAATAGTTTTACTCACTAATTTTAAAAATCTTTCTAAATATATATAATTGCCTTATCCCCTTTTTTTCAATATATATTTTCATATATTTATTATTTTATATGTTCAAATTGTAAATTTTGTATATAATTATAGATAGATTATATAAAGGAGTTGATATGATGGCTTTTGACTTAAATATCGATAAACATAAGAAAGTCCACTTCATTGGAATTGGTGGAGTAAGTATGAGCGGACTTGCTGCTATACTACTAACAAAAGGATATAGAGTTTCTGGTTCTGATTCTAAGGAATCTGAAGTTTTAAATAAATTAAGAGAAGCTAATGCTGAAATATATATTGGACATAAAAAAGAAAACTTAAGAAACGTTGACTTAGTTGTTTACACAGCTGCAATTCCTGCTGATAATCCAGAATTAATAGAAGCCAAAGCTCAAAACATAGAATTGATGGATAGAGCTGAATTCTTAGGCTATATCATGAAAGGACATAAGTATAATGTAGCTATTGCTGGTACTCATGGGAAGACCACTACTACTTCTATGCTTTCCCACATAACTATTGAAGCAAACTTAGATCCAACTATCCTTGTAGGTGGAGATGTTGATGCTATCCATGGAAACTATAAGATTGGCGAAAGTGAATACTTTGTAACAGAAGCATGTGAATATAAAGCATCTTTCTTAAAATTCTACCCTTACATAGGTATTATCCTTAACATAGATGCTGATCATTTGGATTATTACAGAGATATCAATCATATTGAAGATACTTTTAAAAAGTTCTCTGACTTAATCCCTGATGACGGATATCTAGTAGGTTGTGCAGAAGATCCTAGAGTAGTGGAAGTTCTTAACTATGCAAAATGTAAAACTTTAAGCTACGGATTTGATAAAGGCGATGTTACAGCTGGTAATATTTCATTTAACAATAAGGGTTGTGCTACTTTCACTGTATTCCATCATCATAAGGAATTATTTGATGTTACTTTAAGCACAACAGGAAGACATAATATCCTAAATGCTCTAGCAACAATATGTACATCTTTAATCTTAGAAATTCCTAATGAAGCTGTTATTAATGGCTTAGCTGCCTGCAAAGGTGCTCATAAGAGATTTGAATACAAAGGAGAATTTAATGGTGCTACTATAATTGATGATTACGCTCATCATCCAGTAGAGATTGCTGCCACTTTAAATACAGCAAAACTTATTCCTCATAATAAAGTATACTGTGTATTCCAACCACACACTTATACTAGAACAAAAACTTTATTTGATGACTTTACTACTTGCTTTAAAGATTCTGACGAGCTTATCCTAATGGATATCTATGCTGCCCGTGAAAAAGATACTGGTCTTGTTTCATCAGATGAACTTGGTGATTCTATAAGAGCAAAAGGTTTTAACTGCATAAATCTTCATAGCCATGAAGAAGTAGCAAACTACTTAAAAAATAAAGTTAAAAAAGATGATCTAGTTCTTACTGTAGGAGCTGGAGATGTTGTTAAAGTAGGAGAACTTCTACTTAATTCTTAATAAAAAATAAACTTAAGAGGTGATACTAATGGATTTATTAAGCAAAATATCAGTAGCTGCTGAATTTATAAAAAGCAAAAGCAAATATACCCCTGAAATAGGATTAATATTAGGTTCTGGTCTTGGTTCTTTAGCTGATACCATAGAGCAAGCTGAATTCTTTGACTATGCCGATATTCCTAACTTCCCTACATCTACTGTAGAAGGACATAAAGGAAGACTAGTAATTGGTTTATTAGAAGGAAAACAAGTTATAGCTATGCAAGGAAGATTTCATTTCTATGAAGGATATTCAATGCAAGAAGTTACCTTCCCTGTAAGAGTTATGAAGCTTTTAGGAGTTTCTAAACTTGTTGTAACTAATGCTTGTGGAGCTGTAAATACAGATTTAAACCCTGGAGATTTAATGATTATTAATGACCATATCAATCTTTCTGGTACAAATCCTTTAATTGGTAGAAATCTTGATGAGTTTGGTCCAAGATTCCCTGATATGTCTGAAGCATATAACAAAGACCTAAGAAATAAAGTATTAGAAGCAGGCCAAGATTTAGGATTAAACTTAAAGCAAGGGGTTTATGTGATGCTATCTGGTCCAACATATGAAACTCCAGCAGAAATTCGTATGGTTGGAATTTTAGGTGGTGACACTGTTGGTATGTCTACTGTTCCAGAAGTTATCATTGCAAACCACTCTGGTATAAAGACTGTGGGAATCTCTTGCATTACTAACATGGCTGCTGGAATACTAGATCAGCCTTTAAGCCATGAAGAAGTTATGGAAACTTCTACAAAAGTTAAAACTAACTTCATTAATTTAATGAATAGAATAGTTAAAACAATTTAAAAAAGCTGTACCTTGCGGTACAGCTTTTTAGCTTTTTATAATACAACTATTTCTTTAGTTACTGAATTTAGTATTTCGCAACCATCTTTTGTCACTAATACTAAATCTTCTATTCTTACACCTATATTGTCTTTTAGGTATATTCCAGGTTCTACTGAGAATATCATGCCTGCTTTTACTTCTTCATGATTTACTCCGCTTACATCACCGAAATCATGTACTTCTATTCCAATACTATGACCTGTTCTATGAGTAAAATATTCTCCATAACCAGCATCTTTAATAAGATTTCTTGCTGCATTATCTATATCTGAGAACTTCACACCTTCTTTAATGATTGAAATAGCTTTTTCGTTAGCACTCTTTACAATATTATATATATCAGCATGTTCTTTACTTGGCTCTTTTCCAATAAATACTGTTCTCGTCATATCTGAACAGTAAGAATTATATTTTCCACCAATATCTAAAACAATACTATCGCCATCTTTGATAAGGTCCTTGCCTGTGCCATGATGTGGATCTGCACCATTAGGGCTAGTGGCTATTATTGGAGAAAATGAAAATCCTGATGCTCCTTCACTTTCATATAATTCTTGTAAAAGACCTACATAATACTTTTCAGATTTACCTACTTCTAAGTTATTCCAAAGCTTAAGCATTACTGCATCATTTATTTTTGATGATGCTTTCATTATTTCTATCTCTTCAGCATCTTTAATCATTCTTACTCTATCAATAATTGGCGAACCATTAACAAATCCCTTAGCTACATTGCTATTAATAAGTTGTATTAAAAATTTCGCTGGCCAATCTTTATCTATTCCTAAAACTTCATTCTTATCAATACATTTATTTAAGTGGTCTATAGGATTTTCAGTATCTTCATACCAAATCATTTCTACACCTAAATCTTCATATACAGGGAATAACCTATTAATAACCATTTTATGATTGCCATTTTTATTTATATATAAAGCAATCATTCTTTCACCTGGATGTATCCACTTTCCTGTTAAATAAAATATAGATGCTGGAGATGTAATTATCATTTGTGATAATCCTTCTCTCATCATTCCTTCTAAAACCTTTTTTACTCTACTATTTTTCATAAAAAACACCTCCAAAACACTATCAATTCTTTCTATAATAATACTTTATATTTTCAATAATATCCACTTCTATTTTTGTCACTAAAATTATAATTAATGATATAATTATCTTAGTAAATACATTGGAGGATTTAAAAATGAAAATAGCAGCCATATCAGATATTCATGGAAATATATACGCATTAATGAAAGCATTAGAAGATATAGATAATCAAAAAGTAGACAAGATAGTATGCTTAGGAGATTTTGTAGGTTACGGACCTCATCCTAATGAAGTTATTGCTTTAATAAAGAGAAGAGAAATTCCTTGTATAAAAGGTAATTATGATGCTTCAGTGGTGGATGGTGCTTATACTTATATAAGAAATACTGAAATTAACTCTTTTTCTTTACCTTGGACATGCTCTGAATTAAGAACTTCAAATAAATTTTATTTAGATTCATTGCCTGAAAAATTAAAATATACAGTTAACGGTATTAATTTATGCTTTACTCATGGAAGTCCTAACTTAATAAATGAATACCTATTTGAAGATGCAGAAAACACAAAAAAAGTTATGGAAAATTTTGAAGATGATGTTTTAATTTGTGCTCATACTCATATACCATATATAAAAAAATTTAATGATAAACTTATTGTTAATATAGGAAGTGTTGGAAAACCTAAAATAGGTAGACCTAATATTACATACGCAATATTAGATATTAACAATTTAGGTAAAGTTGATGTTACTATCAGAGAACTTAAATATGAATACAAAAGAATCATGAAAGACTGTACTATGTTAAACTTCCCTTCAGCCATAGTAAACTCATATGAAACAGGACAAGAGTAATAAAATAGAGCATTGAAAGATGCTCTACTTTAGTTAAACAATGAATGTACCCTTCACGTTAATTTATTTATTTATTTTAAGTAGCCATAAATAGCTATTATATTATGAATTTAAGTTGCAAATGTTAGCAAACTATTGTAAAATCGAATTATTAAATATAAATATCGTAATTACTATGAAGAGAAGAGTAGCATTTGAAGGTAGTTTTTAGCGAATAAGGGATGGTGTAAGCCTTATACGAAATCATTTGTGAAGAACATCTCGGAGTTTCTAACCGAACCAGTAAAACTTTAGTAGGCTTAGACGGGTTTAATCCGTTATTAATTTTGCATTATGCACTAAGTGGCCTTAATATAGGCAATTTGGGTGGTACCACGTAAGTTATCCTTTCGTCCCATTATTTATGGAGATGAGAGGTTTTTTTATTATAAAAAATTTTAGGAGGTAAATTATGAAAGACGTAGTTTTAGTAAAATCACTTTACAGAAATTCTCAAGAATATTTAACTAAAGAAATTGCTATTTCTGGTTGGATAAGAACTTTAAGAGCTTCAAATGCATTTGGATTTATAGAAGTTAATGATGGTAGCTTCTTTAAAAATATTCAGGTGGTTTTTGATAACAACCTATCAAACTTTAAAGAAATCTCAAAATTACCAATCAGCTCATCAATAAAAGTTATTGGTACTTTAGTAGAAACTCCAGAGGCTAAACAGCCATTTGAAATTCAAGCTAAAGAAGTTGTAATAGAAGGTATGTCAGATTCTGATTACCCATTACAAAAGAAAAGACATACTTTTGAATACTTAAGAACAATTGCTCACTTAAGACCAAGAAGTAATGCTTTCTCAGCAGTATTCAGAGTAAGATCTGTAGCAGCATATGCAATCCACAAGTTCTTCCAAGATCAAGGATTTGTATATACTCATACTCCAATCTTAACAGGAAGTGACTGTGAAGGTGCTGGAGAAATGTTTAAGGTTACAACTTTAGATCTTAATAATATTCCAAAAACTGAAGATGGAAAAATTGATTACAAAGAAGATTTCTTTGGCAAAGAAACTAACCTTACAGTTTCAGGACAATTAAATGGTGAAAGTTATGCCTTAGCATTTAGAAATATCTATACATTTGGTCCTACTTTCAGAGCTGAAAATTCAAATACAGCGAGACATGCAGCTGAATTCTGGATGATTGAACCTGAAATAGCATTTGCTGATTTAGATGATAATATTGAACTTGCTGAAAACATGTTAAAATACGTAATTAAATACGTTATGGATGAATGTCCAGAAGAAATGGCTTTCTTCAACCAATTCATTGAAAAAGGATTATTAGATAAGTTAAATCATATAGTAACTTCAGATTTCGGTAAAGTTACTTATACAGAAGCAGTTGAACTTCTTAAAAACTGTGGAAAAGATTTTGAGTATCCAGTTGAATGGGGTATTGATCTTCAAACAGAACATGAAAGATATTTAACTGAAGAAATCTTCAAGAAGCCAGTATTTGTTACAGATTATCCAAAGGATATCAAGGCATTCTACATGAGACTTAATGATGATGGAAAAACTGTTGCTGCAACTGATTGTTTAGTTCCAGGAATAGGTGAAATCATAGGAGGAAGCCAAAGAGAAGAAAGACTTGATGTCTTAAAGACAAGAATGGCTGAATTAGATCTTAATGAAGAAGATTACTGGTGGTACTTAGAACTTAGAAAATATGGAGAAACTAAACATGCTGGATTTGGTTTAGGATTTGAAAGACTTATCATGTACATAACTGGTATGTCTAACATCAGAGATGTAATACCATTCCCAAGAACAACTGGTCAATCCGACTTCTAAATATTGTAAAAAGAGCACTTTAGTGCTCTTTTTATTTTAAAATTATTTTTTATTTTTTGTATAATTTTATTAATAAAGTCAATACTATAAATGTAGATATAAACCTGTGTAAAAACAGGTTCCCATCCCCCCATTATTTAAAAGAGCACCTGTTGAAGGTGCTTTTTTTTAATAAAAAATTAAATTATTCAGTTTTAATTTTTCATTTTTACTACATTCTTTCAACGCTTTCCATACCTAATAATTCTAAGCATTCTTCTAAGATGTTTTTCACAAGATTTATTAATGCAAGCCATGATGCTTTCTTAGCTTCATCTTCTTCTGATATTATTCTTGTATCGTTGTAGAACTTATTGAAGTTATTTGATAATTCATAGATATATTCACATACCTTATGAGGTGCTCTATCTCTAAAGCTGCTTTCTATCATTTCATTGAACTTAATTGCTTGAAGCATTAAGTTTCTTTCTGCTTCAGTTGTTGGTATATCTATAGATACATTAGAAATATCCATGGCAGCTTTATTTAAGATAGACTTAATTCTTACTATTGTATAAAGAATATATGGCCCTGTGTTTCCTTCAAATGAAGCAAATCTATCTATATCAAAGATATAATCTTTTGAAGCTTGATTTGATAAATCACCATATTTTAAAGCAGCTAACCCTACTTTTGATGATATTTCTTCAACTTCTTCTGCTGTTATATTTTTATTATCTTTAAGTTTTTCTTTACCAGCTTCTTTAATCATGCTTATTAAGTCAGCAAGTCTCATTACTCCTCCTTCACGAGTTTTAAATGGCTTACCATCTTTTCCATTCATTGTACCAAAACCAATAAAGTCTAATACTATATCTTCCCCAGCAATTCCTGATTTTCTTGCTGCTCTAAAGAATTGTTCATAGTGAAGTCCTTGCCTCTTATCAGCTAAGTATATTATTTCATTAGCTCTTAAATCTCTAACTCTTTCTACAACTGTAGCTAAATCTGTAGTTCCATATAGTGACGCTCCATCAGATTTTAATAAAAGAAGTGGTGGAATAGGTGCTTTATCATCTTCTTTACTTACATCAACAACTAAAGCTCCTTCACTTTCATGTGCATATCCATTTTCCTTTAATTCCTTAACCATATCTGGAATTAATTTTTGTGCATCACTTTCACCATTCCATAATTCAAAGCTTACATCTAATGCTCCATAATTTTTCTTTAAGTCAGCAACTGATACATTTAAGATATGCTTCCATAAAGCAACATATCCTCTTCTTCCTTGTTGAAGTTCCACTGTTGCCTTCTTAGCAGCTTCCATTACAGCTTCATCTGATTTAGCAAGCTTACTTGCATATGGATATATATCTTCAAGCTCATCTATTGTAAATGGTGCTTCAGCAGGATACTCTCCTTCAAAGCTTGCATCAAAGTATGGTAATTCTGGATTTCTTCTTTCCACTTCTGAAATAACCATACCCATTTGAAGACCCCAATCTCCTAAGTGAACATCACCAATAACATCATGTCCTAAGTATTTAGCAATTCTCTTAATACTTTCACCAATGATTGCAGATCTTAAGTGCCCTATATGTAAAGGCTTAGCAACATTTGCTCCACCGTAATCTACAACTATTTTTTTAATTTCTGTTGCTAGTGAAGTACCAAATTTTTCATCCTTGTTCATCTTATTAATATAATCAATTAAGAACTCATCATTAATTGTTATATTAATAAACCCAGGTCCTGCTATTTCTAATTTAGAGAAAATTTTATTTTCTTTTAATTTAGCTACTACTTCTTCTGCTATAACTCTTGGTGCTTTTCCATGTTTCTTAGCATTAGGTAACGCCCCATTACATTGATATTGGCAAAGGTCTGGTCTATTTGATACAGTTACCTTTCCTGATTCCCTGTCATATCCAAGTCCTTCAAAAACATCTTTAACTATATCGCTGATTTGATCAATAAATATTTTCATAATCTGCCTCCTATTTTTTTAATATAAAAAAACCGCCTCTTTATAATACAAAGAGACGGAATATTTCCGTGGTACCACTCAATTTAACTAGAAAATTCTAGTTCACTCAAAACTTTAACGCAGTTAACGTCACACCCTTACATATAAATGCTCAGGTAGCTTCTCCAAGTTCCTCTTCCTTATTTCATATCTTATAAGACTTCCACTCTATTCTTACTCGCTAGTAGATAATTATAAATAAGTACTCTTCTTTTCATAGAATTTTTTATTCTTCTTAATATTAATATAAAATATATGATAAAACAAATTTAATGAAAAATCAAATTATTATTTTATTTATTAAATATTGTTTATTAATTCATTAAATTCTTCATTATTTTTTACAAAACCTAGTTCACCTTCAACATCACTTTTCAGAGTATTTACAAAAGTATCAATAAATTGTTCAAATCCTTCTTCACTTTGATTAACCTTCATATTTGCATATAGTTTAGATTTTGATGGGTTCCATGGCTTTTTCATTGCTTCTAGCATTTTTTTAAGTACAATTACAAAGTTATCTGCATCTTTTTCATCACTGTATAATTTGAAATATCCAACTTGTCCATTGTAATCCCATAGATCATATAAATCTGTTGTTTTTTCTAAAATCTCTGCAAAATATTTGGCATCCTCTTTTCTACCATCCTTTAAAGCTATTTCCATCATGGATATTAATATTGTAAAAATATCTGTGGTTGCTTCTATTAACTTATAGCTAAAAAGTTCAGAGGCCTTATCAAACTCACCTTTTTTAATATAAAGTCTTCCTTGTAACCTATTTAAATCTACTTTTAAAAGTCTAGCTAGTGCTGGTAATAATGTTATATCAGGATAACAGCCACCTTTTTCCCACTTATTCACTGCTGGTGTTGAAACACCAAGATAATCTGCAACTTGCTCCTGTGTCATTCCTAGGGTAATTCTCTTTTTCTTTATAATCTCATTTATTTTCATAGTATTATTAACCCCTCATTTTAAATAATATCAAAAGCTTTATAATATGTGCTTCTGGCTACGCCTAGAACGGTACACATAGTCTTAATATCATGTTTCCTTTTATTATTATTTATGAATTCTATCACTTCATCTAATTTCTTGTTGCAAATATGGCCATAGCTTTTTTGGCTAAAGCCCGCCTTTGGTATAATATTTCATTTTCCTCTTTAATTCTTGCCATTTCTTTTCTTAAAGCTTTTACTTCCTTTAATGTCATAACTTCATTTTCATCTACTTTAATTTCTTT
>NZ_MNRT01000030.1:0-64628 GCF_001916075.1 Clostridium sp. 29_15 | reverse complement strand
GTTTTGCTCAAATTACTTTGAGTCTTTATAAGACTTAAAAGAATTGCTGGTTTTATATTAACTATATTCTGTTCAATTTTCAAAGACCATTTTATCTTGCCGCCCTTAAGCGACTTCTATAGCTTATCATCTCATCTTGTTACTGTCAATACTTTTTTCAAAAGTTTTTTTGTAACATTTCATTACTTGATGAAGATGTTTGTCGTTTCAGCAACTTTACTGTTGTTTGTTGTCCTGTCGACGTGTTTTAGTTTAACATTTATATTCTATTTAAAACCAATTAAATACTGATATTTATTAAAATTATTATTAAAATACTTTATTTTTCTTTATTAATCTAATAAAATCACATTGTGATACACAAGGCTACGAGTACTACTATTTTATATCTATTCTTTCCCTTTAACCCCCATTTTATCCAAGTAAATTAAACAAAGGCTACCAAATTTCTTGGCAGCCTTTTTATTATTCTTCTTAATCTTCTTCACTTTCTATTTGTGATTCTGCTTCTTCAACTAATCTATCTAAGCTAGTATCTTCATTTAATTCTAAATGTTCATTTTTTAGATTATCTGTTAATGATAACTGCTGATCTTTTTCTTGCATTTCACTTGCTGATATTTTAGCTATAGCTGCAATTCTCTCTTCATCAGAAGTTCTCATTAATCTAACTCCCATTGTAGCTCTACTAGTTACAGATACATCTGATACATTAATTCTTATAGCTACACCACTTGTATTTATAAGCATTAATTCATCTTCAGCCTTACATACTGTTGCCCCAACAACCTTACCAGTTTTTTCACTTATTTTGTATGTTATTAAACCAACTCCACCTCTATTTTGTATCTTATATTCAACTAAAGGAGTTCTCTTCCCAAATCCATTTTCACTTATTACTAATAAATCTTCATCATCAACTGCTATATCCATGCAGACAGCAATATCATCGTCTCTTAAGTTCATCGATTTAACACCAGCAGCAGTTCTACCCATTGCTCTTACATCTTGTTCATTAAACTTAATGGCATTACCATGTTCAGATACTATAACTATATCAGCATCTCCTCTAGTAACTTTTACCTTAAGAAGTTCATCACCTTCTCTTAAGCTTATAGCTATAAGCCCGTTCTTTCTTAAGTTCTTGAATTCTGATAAGTGAGTTTTCTTAACAAGACCTTTCTTAGTTGCCATGAATAAATATCCTTCTCTTATTTCATCAGCAATAGTAAGTACAGTTTCAATTCTTTCATCTTGTTCTATTGGTATAAGGTTGATTATATTAGTTCCCTTAGCAGTTCTTCCTGCATCTGGAATCTCATATGCTCTCTTCTTGTATACTCTTCCTTTGTTTGTAAAGAATAATACATCTGAATGAGTGGAAGTTATTAAAACATTTTCTACAAAATCATCTTCCTTTGTAGTCATTGCTTGAATACCTCTTCCCCCTCTTCTTTGAGCTGAATATGTATCAGCAGAAATTCTCTTAATATATCCTGAATTAGTTAATGTGATAACAACATCTTCTTCTTGAATTAAATCTTCTATATCTATTTCATTAACTACTTTTTGAATTTCAGTTCTTCTTTCATCGTTGTACTTGCTCTTTATCTCTATAAGCTCTTCTTTGATTACTCCTAGAAGCTTCATTTCATCAGCTAATATACTATTTAAATATTCAATGTATTGCATAATTTCGTTAAGTTCTTCTTCTATCTTATCTCTTTCAAGAGCTGTTAATCTTCTTAACCTCATCTCTAAGATTGCTTGTGCTTGCTTATCACTTAATTGAAATCTTTCCATTAATGTGCTTTTTGCAATATCACTAGTTTTAGAACTTCTAATAATATTGATTACATCATCAATGTTATCAAGTGCTATTTTTAAACCTTCTAAGATATGTGCTCTCGCTTCTGCTTTATTTAGTTCAAATATAGTTCTTCTAGTAACCACTTCTTTTTGGAATGCTATATAATGAGTTAATACTTCCTTAAGATTTAATACTTTTGGCTCATTATCTACTAATGCTAGCATGATAACTCCAAATGTATCTTGCATCTTTGTATGCTTAAATAATAAATTTAAAATTACATTAGGATTAGCATCTCTCTTAAGCTCTATTACTATTCTCATACCTTCTCTATCAGATTCATCCCTTAAATCTGATATTCCAGTAATCTTCTTATCCTTCACTAAATCTGCAATATTCTCTATAAGCTTAGCTTTATTAACTTGATATGGAATTTCAGTAACTACTATTCTGTTTCTTCCATTTTCCTCTTCAATTTCAGCTTTTGCTCTAACAACAATCTTTCCTTTTCCTGTTTCATAAGCTGCTCTTATACCAGCTTTCCCCATAACTATTGCACCAGTTGGAAAATCAGGTCCCTTTATTGCTGTCATAAGTTCTAAAACAGTAGTTTCTGGATTATCTATAAGCATTATTGTTCCATCGATAATTTCTCCCAGGTTATGTGGAGGTATATTAGTTGCCATACCTACTGCTATACCTGATGAACCATTTACTAAAAGGTTTGGATATCTTGAAGGTAATACTACTGGTTCTTTTTCTTCTCCATCAAAGTTTGGCATAAAATCAACAGTTTCTTTTCTAATGTCTCTTAGCATTTCCACTGCTATCTTATTCATCTTTGCTTCTGTATATCTCATTGCTGCTGCACTATCTCCGTCTACAGAACCAAAGTTTCCATGTCCATCAACTAACATATATCTTAAAGAAAAATCTTGCGCCATTCTTACTAATGCATCATAAACTGAGGAATCACCATGTGGGTGATACTTACCTAAAACTTCCCCAACTATTCTGGCACATTTTCTGTATCCCTTTTGAGGCTCTAATCCTAATTCTTGCATTGAGTAAAGTATTCTTCTATGAACTGGCTTAAGACCATCTCTTACATCAGGAAGTGCTCTACCAACTATAACACTCATAGCGTAGTCGATATAACATTTTTTCATCTCGTTATTTATATCAACATGGATATATTTTCCCTCATTTAAATTCATGTACTTCACCTCGTATTAGTACTAAATATCTAAGTTACTAACTTTCTTAGCATTTTTTTGTATAAACTCTCTTCTTGGTTCAACTTTATCTCCCATTAAGATAGTGAATATTTCATCAGCTGCAATAGCATCTTCCACTGTAGCTTTTAAAAGTATTCTTTCTTCTGGATTCATTGTAGTATCCCATAATTGGTTTGCATTCATTTCACCAAGACCTTTGTATCTTTGTATATCAACTGAACTATCTTTACCGCCCATTTCATTAAGAGCACTTTCTAACTCTTCATCAGTATATGCATAAATTTCTTTTTTACCTTTGCTTACCTTGTAAAGTGGTGGCTGAGCTATAAATACATGTCCTTCATCAATAAGTGGTCTCATATATCTATAGAAGAACGTTAATAATAATGTTCTAATATGTGCACCATCTACATCGGCATCAGTCATGATTATGACTCTGTTATATCTAAGCTTTGATACATCAAAATCCTTTCCAATACCAGCACCAAAAGCTGTAACCATTGATCTTATTGAATCTGCATTTAATATTCTATCTAATCTTTGTTTTTCAACATTTAATATCTTTCCTCTCAGTGGAAGTATAGCTTGGAATTTTCTATTTCTACCTTGCTTTGCTGAACCACCAGCTGAATCTCCTTCGACTATATAGATTTCACATTCCATTGGATCTTTAGAAGAACAATCAGCTAATTTACCTGGTAATGTTGATCTTTCAAGTACAGATTTTCTTGTAAGCTCTCTAGCTTTTCTCGCTGCATCTCTAGCTCTTGCTGCCATTAATGCTTTATCTATTATTATTTTTCCTACCGCTGGATTTTCTTCTAAGAATGTACCTACTCCATCAGCAACGATTGAATCAACTACTCCTCTTACTTCAGAGTTTCCAAGCTTAGTCTTTGTTTGTCCTTCAAATTGTGGTTCAGATATCTTCACTGAAACTACTGCTGTAAGACCCTCTCTTACATCATCTCCTGAAAGATTCTTATCGCTTTCTTTTATATGGCCGAACTTTTTAGCATAATCATTGATAACTCTTGTTATTGCTGTCTTAAAACCAACTAAATGAGTTCCACCTTCTATTGTATCTATGTTATTAGCAAATGAATAAAGATTTTCTGTATATCCATCATTGTATTGTAATGATACTTCAGCGATGATTCCATCCTTTTCTCCCTCAACATATATTGGTTCTGGATGTAATACATCTTTATTTCTATTTAGATAATTTACGAATTCCTTTATACCACCTTCGTAGTAGTAAGTTTCACCCTTTTCTTGACCTTCTCTCTTATCAGATAAGGTGATACGAATTCCTTTATTAAGAAAAGCAAGTTCTCTTAATCTGCTTTGTAATATTTCAAACTCAAATTCTGTTGTCTCAAATATCTCATGATCAGGTTTAAACCAAGTCTTGGTACCATGACCATCACTTTCACCTATTTGAGTAACATCACCTAAGATATTTCCTCTTGAATATTTTTGTTGCCACACCTTACCTTCTCTTGTTACTGTAACTTCACAAGCTTCTGATAATGCATTAACAACTGATGCCCCAACACCATGAAGCCCTCCGGATACTTTGTATCCTCCACCACCAAATTTTCCACCAGCATGTAGCACTGTCATGATAACCTCAATAGTTGATCTTCCAATCTTTGGATGTATTCCTACTGGCATACCTCTCCCGTTATCTACTACAGTAATAGAATTATCTTCATTTATCGTAACTTCAATATGGCTACAGAATCCTGCTAATGCCTCATCAATACTATTATCAACAATTTCATAAACTAAATGATGAAGTCCTCTTGAGCTTGTAGTCCCTATGTACATACCCGGTCTTTTTCTTACTGCTTCTAAACCTTCTAAAACCTGAATCTGACTTTCATCATAACTTTGCTTGTTTTCTGTCAAGACATATTCCTCCTTAATCTTTTATATATATAAACTAAAGGCTAAATATCGGACTTAAGGATTATAATCAATATTCGTTCTCTTTGTTAATGTTGACGATGAAATTGGTGATAAATAAACCTTACTCATCTTATTAACTTCAGCTATAACAAATGATTTTGGGCTCTCCTTAGAAATTTTTTCAACAAATCCATCTTCTTCAGCCATTCTTAAAAAAGATATGGTATCTGAACTATACATAGAATTATGTATATCAAATATTCCTATGACATCTTTTATTGGTACTACTACATTCTCTCCTAAATGTAAAAACATACTATTTCCTCCTTGTAAGTAAGATTTAAATGCTTTATTCAATCCAACTTATTCTCCTAAAGACAGAATTTCCTTACGAGTTTACAATTTCTCCATTCTTAACTTTAAAGACTTTTGCCTTTTCGTCTAAATATTCATATAAATCTTCTATACCAGTACATGTAATAACAGTCTGTATCTGTCCTATTGTACTTAAAATATATTTTTTTCTATTAAAATCTAGTTCTGATAATACATCATCTAAAAGTAAAACTGGAAATTCTCCTGTAAGCTCTTTTATTATTTCTAGTGATGAAAATTTCATAGTTAATACTGCCGTTCTCTGTTGTCCTTGGGATCCATAGCTCTTAGTATCAATATCGTTTATATAGACAAAAAAATCATCCCTATGTGGACCAATGGATGTTATTCCTCTATCGCAATCCTTACTTCTATTTTTTTCTAATAGCGTGTAAAAATTTTCTTTAATATTTTCTAAGTCCTTTATAGTACTAATATACTTAAAATTTATTTTTTCTTTTCCCGATGTGATATCAGAGTGTATTTTTTCAGCATACTTGTTTAAACTTTCAATGTATTTAATTCTATCCCTAATTATATTATATCCAAATTCAACCAATTGCATATCATATATTTCCAACATTTCACTACTGGTATTTCTATTTCTTAAAAGTATATTCCTCTCATTAAGGACTTTATTATATTGAACTAGATTATAGTAATACTTAGGATTTAACTGACATAATTCCATATCAATAAATTTTCGTCTTACTCCAGGAGAATCTTTTATTATTCTAAGATCCTCCGGAGAAAACATCACAACATTGAAATTCCCAAATAATTCGCCTATTTTTTTTATTTTTATTTTATTAATCCTTATGGATTTTTTTCCGTCCTTAAGAATGCTTATATCTATCCTTTTATCAAGTCTTTCTCTGCCTACATCAACACTTATAAATGCATGCTCACCATTCCAATTAATAAGTTCTTTATCTTTTGATGTTCTATGAGATTTTGCAAAAGCACAGTAATATATAGCTTCTAGTATATTAGTTTTTCCTTGAGCATTATCTCCCATGAACACATTAACATTAGGACATAATTCAATATCTAATGCATTATAATTTCTATAATTAAGCATTTGTAGTCTTTTAATAAACATCTTAAACACCCATAATATTATAACATATATAAACTTTTAATAGCTAATTTAAAAAAATAGCCTTTACACTACCTTAAAAGTTTCACCATTAAATTCTACAATGTCACCTCTATATAATTTTTTTCCTCTTTGAGTACAAACTTCACCGTTTACTTTTACTAATTCATCTAAAACATACATTTTAGCTTCTGAACCTAATGATGCTGCCCCACAGAATTTTAAGAATGAATCTAATTTTATAAATTCAGTTTGAATTTTAACTTCCATAGCTTTATCTTTCTTGCATATATATACGTTTATTATGCAAGTTCCTCCTATCTTACTAATCTAACAGGTAAAACTAAATATTTTGAATTATTCATATTTTTTCCTTTTATTACACAAGGAGTTATACCTGATGTCATTTCCATGACAATTTCATCTTCTTCCATACTCTTAAGAACATCTAGTAAATATCTTGAGTTAAATGCAATTTGAACTCCTTCTCCTTGCAGACTTATCGCAACTTCTTCTCTTACTTTTCCCAATTGAGAATTAGAAGTGATAATTAAAATGTCTTCTTGTACATCTAATTTGATTAAGTTACTATTCCCATCTTTAGCCATTAAAGAGGCTCTTTCAATCCCATTTTGCAGTTCTTGCTTTTTAACATTAACAATTAGTTTATGTTCTTGAGGTAAAAGTGAATTATAATTTACAAATTTACCTTCTAGTAATCTTGAAATTACTTTTGTAGTTTTTAAATTAAATAAAATATGATTGCTTGTGAAGGTAATTTCAACCAAATCTGAATTATCTTCTAAAATTTTAGATACCTCATTTAAAGTTTTTCCAGGAATTACGACTTCTATGTCATTATCTATATCTAAAAGTTCATTTCTGATGGCCAATCTATATCCATCTAATGCAACTAAGTTTAATTGTTTATCTTTTACTTCAAAAAGAATACCTTGAAGTATTGGTCTTACTTCATCTTGAGCAATAGCAAATGAAGTACCTTTTATCATATTTTTTAATAGATTTTGTGGAACTTCAACTTTTAAATCCTCGTTTATTGTTGGTAACATTGGATAATCACTTGGATTCATGTATACCAAGTTAAATACTGACTTTTCACAAGTAACTTGTATTAAATCATTATCAGCTATTTCTATTTTTACATCTGAGTTTGGTAGTTTTCTAATAATCTCACCAAATAATCTAGCATCTAAGACTATTTTTCCAGCTGTAGTAACTGTAGCTTCTACTTTAGTTTCAATACTTACATCCATGTCTGATCCAATAAGTGTTAAACCTTCATCATTAGCCTCTATGTAAATACCTTCTAAAATTGGCATTGTAGTTTTTCCAGTTATAGCCTTAGTTACTATAGAAATACCTTCTTGTAATTTTTGTTTTGAACATATGAAATTCATAAGACAACCTCCTAAAGTTATGCACAGTTATGCACATAGATTTATAGACAATATATATAGATAATATAATATAATTAATAATAATAATAGTAGTAGGGCATGTGGATATGTGGATAACTATCATAAACACTGATTTTTTCTATGTTTATAAGAAAAAAATACTGTGGATAAGTTGGTGACAAATTTGAGCACTTATCCACAATATCCACACACTAATAATTTTTAAAAAGATATCCACCTATTATTCACAGGTTATTATCAACAGGTGTGGATAACTTTATTTTTGAGTTATTTTTTTAGTTATGTCATCTATTGTACGTTGCAGGCTTTCATCGCTTTTTAAGCCTTCAGAAATCTTTTCATAAGCATGAATAACCGTTGTATGATCACGTCCTCCAAATTCTTCACCTATCTTAGGAAGGGACATATCTGTAAGCTTTCTGCTTAAATACATGGCTATTTGTCTAGGGTATGCAATATTTCTTGTTCTTCTTTGAGATTTTAAATCTTCTACTCTTAAATTAAAATAAGCTGATATTACATCTTGAATAAGATCAATAGTAATATTTTTATTTTGCTTATTTGAAATAATATCTTTTAATGCTTCAGTTGCTAAATCAACGGTAATTTCTCTATTGGTTAGAGAAGAGTACGCAACTATTCTTATTAGTGCACCTTCTAACTCTCTTATATTAGATTTAATTTTTGTAGCAATATAAACCATAACTTCATTTGGAACGTTTAATTTTTCTACATCAGCTTTTTTCTTTAATATAGCCATTCTAGTTTCAAAATCAGGCGCTTGTATATCAGCTATGAGCCCCCATTCAAATCTAGAACGAAGTCTATCTTCAAGTGTTGGAATCTCTTTTGGTGGCCTATCAGATGATAGAATTATTTGCTTATTAGCATCATGTAGAGTATTAAATGTATGGAAGAATTCTTCTTGCGTTCTTTCCTTACCAGCAATGAATTGAATATCATCGATTAAAAGAACATCTACACTTCTATACTTAGTTCTAAATTCCTCGTTTTTATCATCTTTAATAGAATTGATAAGTTCATTAGTAAATTTTTCAGAAGAAACGTAAACTACTTTAGCGTTTGGGTTTCCTTGAAGTATGTAATGACCTATTGCATGCATTAAGTGAGTTTTTCCAAGTCCAACGCCTCCATAAATAAATAGAGGGTTATAAGCTTTAGCTGGCGATTCTGCAACAGCTAAAGATGCAGCATGAGCAAATCTATTACTGTTACCGATAACAAAAGAATCAAAGGTATATTTAGGATTTAATGTACTTGACATTTCATCGCTTACAGTAATGCTCATTGAATCTTTATGGCTTTGCTCGCTTGAATCTGCTGGTGTATTAGAATTAGCTTCTTGGATCTCTGATTCAGTAAGAAATTCAACATTGTACTGCTTAGAGCAAGCTGAATATATTGAGTTTATTACTAAATCTTTATATCTTTTTTCTAATATATCTTGAGTGAAGACATTAGGAACACTGATTTTAATAGTATTGGATGAAATTGATATAGGCTCACAACTTTTGATCCAGGTATTAAAACTAACTTCAGACATCTCGCCTTTAATAATATTTAGGGTATTTTCCCATATTTTTTTTAAATCAGTTTCCATATAGCTTATCCTCCAAAAAAAATTATAAACAATTTAGTCACAGGTTAGTCACAAAGTTATCAACAGAGACAAGCTGCTGTTAATAAAGTGAATAAAAGTTATTCACATGTTGACAAATATGTAGATAACATAATTATAATATATTTATCCACAGATATGATATATGTAATTTTAAACAATAAAAAAAGTGCATAAAGCCAGTAAATTCGACAATACTACATACTGTATAACAAAATATCAAATAAATTTGAACAAGTTATACACAAAGATATCCACAATTGTGGATAAGTTGAGTTATTCACAAACTTATTCACACTTATGTTAATAATATCATATATACATGTGTATTTTCAATAAGTTATCCACAATTTTTAAAACTGTGCATAACTTTATCAACATGTCCACGTCATTTAATTCATATTGACACGAAAAAGGTAAGTATATATAATAATAAGGTAAATTTTAATTTAAGAAGATATAGTTTTTACTATAGAAATTTAGCTTAAAGGGGGTGCATTGTTAATGTTCATGACATACCAACCAAAAAAGAGACAAAGAAAAAAGGAACATGGATTCAGAAAGAGAATGTCTACTGCATCAGGAAGAAACGTTCTTAGAAGAAGAAGACAAAAAGGTAGAAAAAAATTAACAGCATAAGGGCCGCAGATGTGGCCTTTTTCTGCATATGCAGATAGTTAAGGAGCGTATAATATTACTTATGATATATAAATTAAGAAAAAACGCAGAATTTAGACTTGTTTATAAAAGAGGAAAGTCCTATGCTAACAACTTATTGGTACTATATATTTTTCCTAATAAGAAGAATAAGGATGATAATAATCTTACTTATAATAAATTAGGGATATCTGTTAGTAAAAAAGTAGGTAATAGCGTAGTTAGAAGTAGAAGCAAGCGATTGATATATGAAGCTTATAGATTAAATTATCATGAACTAAAGCCAGGATATGATTATGTATTTGTAGCTAGAAGTGCTATAAAGGATAAAAAATATTCTGATGTGGAAGGGGCTATGAAAAATTTATTTAAAAAGGCAGGAATATATTTGTAATGAAAAAAGTGCTTTTGCAAATAATAAATTTATATCAAAAATATTACTCTCCAACAAAGCCTGCTAGATGTATTTTTGTACCATCTTGTTCGCAGTATGCTATGGAATCAATAGAAAAATATGGTTCCATTAAGGGGAGTTGTATGGCTATCAAAAGAATTTTAAGGTGTAATCCTTTTAACAAAAACGGGGGATATGATCCTGTAAAATGAGGAGGTTATTTTGAATGTGGAGTGCTATAGTAAATGGAATGACTGCAGTCTTCAGTGCGTTGCACAATTTTATAGTATCTTTAGGGATACCAGAAAATAAAGAAGGTCTTTCTTATGTATTAGCGATTTTTATATTTACATTAATAATAAGATTGCTGATTTTACCACTAAATATTAAGTCTACTAAGTCAAATGCAAAAATGCAGGAAATACAACCTGAATTAAAGAAGATCCAAGCAAAGTATGCTAATGATCCTCAAAAAATGCAATTAGAGACTTCAAAACTGATGAAAGAAAATAATGTAAGTATGTTTGGAGGATGTCTTCCTGCATTATTACCATTACCTATATTATTTGCTTTATATTATGTATTTAGAAATATACAGCCAACTGATGGTGCTGATTTATCTTTCTTATTCATAAATAATGTATTTGCTATGCCAACAAACATGTTTAACTTTACTTCAATAATACTTGGTATATTTGCTGCATTAAGTACTTATATACCATCATTATTATTAAGTAAGTCAATGGCTAGCAATACTGAAGATAGCCCAATGAATATGGCAACAATGAACATAGTTATGGCGGGAATGATGGGCTTCATGGCACTTCAATTTCAACCAATACTAGTTATTTACTGGATAATTGGAGGTATTATTCAATTAGTTCAAACATATTTTATTAATTATTTGCCAGCTAAGAAAAAAGCTGAAGAAAAAGCTAAACTAGAAGCAGAAAAAAAGGTATATGCACCAAAGTCTAAAAAGAAAAAGAAATAAGTTAATACTTATAGGTGGTGAATAGACTATGAAAACAATAGAAGTCAATGGTAGAACTGTTGATGAAGCTTTAGAAACTGCTTTAAAGGAATTAAAGGTTGATAAAGATAAAGTAACTGTAGAGGTAATTGATGAAGGTAGTAGAGGTTTTTTAAATCTTATAGGTGCAAAACCAGCTAGAATCAAGGTTACTATTAAGAGAAATGCTGCAGAAGATGCCAAAGAATTTTTACATGATGTGTTAGAAGCTATGGGAATAAATGCAGAATTAGAAATTAAAGAAGAAAAAGGATTACTATCTATCAATATTAGTGGTGATAAGATGGGATTAGTTATTGGATATAGGGGGGAAACCTTGGATTCATTACAATATCTTACTTCTTTAGTTGTTAATAAGAATCATGAAAATGAATATATGAGAGTTTCTTTAGATACAGAACATTATAGACAAAAAAGAGAAGAAACTTTAATAAGGTTTGCGCAAAAGATAGCATATAAGGTTAAGAAATCTGGAAGACCTTATAAATTAGAACCAATGAATCCATATGAAAGAAGAATAATTCATTCTGCTTTACAGGAGTATAATTATATAAATACTTATAGCGAAGGTGAAGAGCCATTTAGAAGAGTAGTTATAAGTATTAAAAGATAGTGAAAAAAGGTGCCGTTTTGGCACCTTTTTTCATTTTTTGTTTTTTGACTTATATAAAATAGTCTTGTAAAATGAATATTAGCTAATTTAGGGTATAATAACTAATAAAATATATTCTAAGGAGGATATATAAATGCGAGATTTTGATACAATATGTGCTATTGCTACACCTATTGGTGAAGGTGGTATTGCAATAATAAGAGTTTCAGGTGAAAATGCATTAGAAATAGTATCTAAGGTATTTAGAGCTAAAAGTGGAACTGATATAAAGAACATGAAATCATACACTATGAAATATGGACATATTTATGATGGTGATGACCTTATAGATGAAGTAATAATAAGTTATATGAAAGGACCTAGAAGCTTTACAGCAGAAGATGTAGTTGAAATAAACTGCCATGGTGGAGTAGTTTCAACAAATAAGGTTCTAGAAAGCATAATTAAAGCTGGGGCAAGAATTGCTGAACCAGGAGAATTTACCAAGAGAGCTTTCTTAAACGGAAGAATTGATTTATCACAAGCAGAAGCTGTTATGGATCTTATAAGAGCTAAGACAGATTTATCTATGAAGTCTGCTTTAATGCAAAGTTCAGGGTATTTATCAAGACATATCAATAAATTAAGAGAATATATGCTTAATGTAATGGCTTTAGTTGAGTTTGCAGTAGATTTTACAGAGGATGATGAAGAAATAGATCCAAGTATCCCTAAAAACGTGGAAAAAAGCTTAAAGAGTGGTATTGAAGAAATGGAAGTGCTACTTAAAGGAGCAGATGCAGGAAAGATTATTAGAGAAGGATTAAGCTTAGCCATTGTAGGTAAGCCAAATGTAGGAAAGTCTTCTTTGTTAAATGCATTGCTTAGAGAAAAGAGGGCAATAGTTACTGATATAGCTGGTACAACTAGAGATATCATAGAAGAGTACATAAATTTAGATGGAGTGCCAGTAAAAATTATAGATACAGCAGGTATCAGAGAGACAGAAGATGTTGTAGAAAAGATTGGTGTAGAAAGATCTAGAGAAAAGTTAGAAGAAGCTGACTTAATATTATTAGTAATGGATTCATCACGAGAAATAAGTGAAGAAGATAAGGAAATAATAGAGCAAGTTAAAGGTAAGAAAACAGTTTTAATATTAAATAAAATTGATTTAGAGCAAAAACTTGATGAAAAATATATCAAAGATTTTGAAAATATAATCAGAATATCTGCCAAGGAAGAAATAGGATTAGATGAACTAAAGCAAAATATAAAAGATTTATTCTTTAGCGGAGCTATTGAAACAGAAAGTCTTATAATTTCTAATTCAAGACATAAGCAGGCATTGATAAGAGCATTGGAAAATGCAGAAGAAGCATTGGTAAGAGTACAAAGAAATGAATATTTAGATTTAATTTCAATATATGTAATGTCTTCTTTAAAAGCATTGAACGAAATAACAGGTAATGAATTAGAAGAAGATTTAGTTAATAAAATTTTTGGCGATTTCTGTGTAGGAAAGTAGGAGAAATAAGAAATGAAAGATAAATATAAATACGATGCAGGAGAATATGATGTAATTGTTGTTGGAGCAGGTCATGCAGGGTGTGAAGCATCACTTGCTTCAGCAAGAATGGGATTAAAAACATTAGTATGTACTATTAATTTAGATTCTATAGGATTAATGCCTTGTAATCCTAATATAGGAGGAACTGCTAAAGGTCACTTAGTTAGAGAAGTTGATGCTTTAGGAGGAGAAATGGGGGTAAATATTGATCATACATTTATCCAATCAAGAATGCTTAATACATCAAAAGGTCCGGCAGTACATTCTTTAAGAGCACAAGCTGATAGAAAGAAGTATCAAGAAAGAATGAAATCTATCTTAGAAAAGCAAGAAAACTTAGATGTAAGACAATTAGAAGTAATAGATATTGAAGTTGAAGATGGAAAAGTAGTTGGTGTATTAACTAGAAATGGTGCATTCTTCAAATGTAAAGCTGTAGTACTTACTACAGGAACATATTTAAGAGCTAAGATAATTATTGGGGAAACTACATATAATAGTGGACCAAATGGATTAGCAGCAGCCAATGAATTAACACAAAGTTTAATGGATTTAGGAATTTCTACAAGAAGATTTAAAACTGGAACTCCAGCAAGAGTTAATATGAGATCTATTGATTTTTCTAAAATGGTAGAACAACCAGGTGATGATAAGATTGTACCATTTTCATTTATGCATGATAATGTGGATAGACCACAGGTATCTTGTTGGCTAACTTATACAAATGAAGAAACTCATAATATAATAAGAGATAATATTGATAGATCACCTATGTATAATGGATCTATTGAGGGGGTAGGCCCAAGATATTGTCCATCAATAGAAGATAAGGTAATGAAGTTCCCAGATAAGAATAGACATCAAATATTTATTGAACCAGAAGGAGAAGATACATTAGAAATGTATGTAGCTGGTATGTCATCATCATTACCAGAAGAAGTACAAATTCAAATGTATAGAACATTATATGCCATTGAATATGATTCAATAGATCCAACGCAACTTAAATCTACATTAGAATTTAAAGCAATAAGTGGATTATATGGAGCTGGACAATTAAATGGAAGTTCTGGATATGAAGAGGCAGCTGCACAAGGATTAGTTGCAGGGGTAAATGCTGCACTTAAGGTTCAAGGAAAAGATCCAATGATTTTAACTCGTTCTGATGGATATACAGGAGTTTTAATTGATGACTTAGTAACTAAAGGAACTAATGAACCATATAGAATGATGACTTCAAGAGCTGAATATAGATTAATTTTAAGACAAGACAATGCTGACTTTAGATTAACTGAAATAGGAAGAGCTGTAGGATTAGTTTCAGATGCTAGATATGAAAGATTCCAAGAAAGAAAAACAGCTGTTGAAAATGAAATAGAAAGACTTAAAAACTTACAAATAACAAATAAGAAAGAAGTTAATGAATTTTTAGTAAGCTTAGGTTCTGCAGAACTTAAAAAGCCAATAAGTATGTATGAATTAATCAAGAGACCAGAAGTTGATTACTTCTCACTAGCACCATTAGATCCAGAAAGACCAGAACTTAAAGAAGATATTGGTGAACAAATGAACATTATTTCTAAGTATGAAGGATATATAGAAGCACAAATGATTCAAGTAAACCAATTTAGAAAATTTGAGAAAAAATTATTACCTGAAGATATAAATTATAATGATGTTAAGGGTCTTAGAATAGAAGCTATTCAAAAATTAGAAAAGATTAGACCAGTAAGTTTAGGGCAAGCTTCAAGAATCTCAGGAGTTTCTCCAGCTGATATTTCAGTTTTAGTAATTTACTTAGAAAATCAAAGCAAAAAGAAAAATAAGGAGGTCTAATATGAGATTTTTTGAAGAATTAAAAATAGCAGCTAATGATGTAAATCTTGAATTAAGTGAAAAGCAATATGAGCAATTTATTAAATATATGAGACTTGTTCAAGAATGGAATGAAAAAATAAATTTAACAGCCATAACAGAAGATGAAGAGTTTATTAAAAAGCATTTTATTGATTGTATAAAGGCATTTAAGTCTAAAGCTATAGCAGAAGCTCATACGATAATAGATGTAGGGACAGGTGCTGGTTTTCCAGGAATACCTATAGCTATTATGCATCCAACTGCAAAAATAACTCTTTTAGATTCATTAAATAAGAGAATTAACTTCTTAAATCTTGTAATTAAAGAGTTAGGACTAACTAATGTTACAACAATTCACTCAAGAGCAGAAGATGGAGCAAGAAATCCAGAACTTAGGGAAAAGTTCGATGTGGCTACTTCTAGAGCAGTAGCAAATATGGCTGTATTATCAGAATTTTGCATGCCATATGTAAAGAAAAATGGGCATTTTGTTGCTTTAAAGGGGCCAGCTATAGAAGAAGAATTAGAAAATGGAAAAGCAGCTATTAAAATATTAGGTGGAGAGCTTAAAAATATAATAGAAGTATCTATCGAAGGAACAGATTTAAGACATAATATAGTTGAAGTATTAAAAGTTAGGGAATGTAATAAAAAGTATCCTAGAAAAGCTGGAACAGTAAATAAAAATCCATTAAAATAAAATGTTTTATAAATTCTATAGCACTTTCTTTTTAGTAAGCGCTATAGAATTTATAACAATAATATAAAATGGTTAATAAATTATTGTTTTTATACCTAAAAATCAATAAAAAAGGTGGACACTAGCGTGTCCATTTTTTAAATTAAGGCTAATTAAATTTTTATATACAAGTATATAAAAAATTACGGAAGTGATTAACTGGTGAAGCGTTAATTTTTAATTTGCATATGGGTTAATTTCAAAATAGATTTTATAAATCTATTTTGAATTGTTTCACGTGAAACAATTTACCGAAATTTTATAGTGTCTGTACTTTTATTATGTAAAAAAACTATATATAATATAAAGAGGAGAGGGGGGATTAATCCCAGAAATTAGGGAGTTTTATGAAGAAGATATGTATTTTTAATCAAAAAGGCGGAGTAGGAAAAACTACAACAAATATTAATCTATGTGCATGTTTAGCTATGGAAGGATATAAAGTATTAACAATTGATATAGATCCCCAGGGAAATACTACAAGCGGATTAGGGTTAGATAAGAAAAATCTACAATTTTCTATGTATGATGTTTTAACAGCAGATGTACCTTTAAAGGATGTTATATTAAAAAGTGAATTAATACAAAACTTATACATAGCACCATCTACCATGGAATTAGCTGGTGCTGAAGTTGAAATAATAAATAAAGAAAATAGAGAAATAATACTATTAGAGCAAATAAAAACCGTAGAAGATCAATATGACTATATTTTTATAGATTGTCCACCATCATTAGGATTTTTAACAATAAATGCTTTAACAGCAGTAAATTCAGTGCTAATACCAATACAATGTGAATTCTATGCATTAGAAGGTGTTGGTCAATTAATGAATACCATAGGGCTAATTAAGAAGTCTTTAAACCCAGATTTAGATATAGAAGGCGTATTAATGACTATGTATGATTATAGGACTAATTTAAGTAATGAAGTATATTCTGAAGTTAAGAATTTCTTTAAAGAGAAAGTATACAAATCTACAATTACAAGAAATATTAGATTAGCAGAAGCACCAAGTTTTGGCCTGCCTATAATGCTGTATGATGAAAAATGTAAGGGTGCTGATGCATATAAGGCGCTTACAAAAGAGTTTTTAGATAGACAATAGAAAGGTGATATTATGAGTAAGAAATTTGGGCTAGGCAAGGGATTAAATGCTTTAATTCCAGACGAAGTATCTAATAATATTAATAGTAAAAAAGAAAATAATAAAGATGGAGTAGCACTTATTGATATTAACTTAATAAAAAACAATAATGAACAGCCAAGAAAATTATTTGATGATGAAAAAATATTAGAATTGGCAGAGTCTATTAAACATAATGGAATTATACAGCCTATTATATTAAGAAAAGTAGGTAATAATTATATTATTGTGGCAGGAGAAAGACGTTGGAGAGCTGCTAAGCTTATAGGAATAAAAGAAATTCCTTCAATAATAATGGATTTAACAGACAAGCAAGTTATGGAAATATCTTTAATTGAAAATATACAAAGACAAGATTTAAATTCAATTGAAGAAGCAAATGCTTATAAGAAGCTTATATCAGAGTTTAATCTGACACAGGAAGAGTTAAGTAAGAGACTGGGAAAATCAAGAACAGCTATAACTAATACCATGAGATTATTGAATCTTTCTGAAGGAGTAAAGCAATATTTAATTGAAGGTGTGATTTCAGAGGGGCATGGAAGAGCACTGCTTTCAATAAATGAGGCTAATCTACAGTGTGAAGTGGCACAAAAGGTTATCGATGATAAGCTATCAGTACGTGAACTTGAAAAATTTATAAAGGATTGCAAAGAAAAGAAAGTTGCTAAACCACATAAGAAAGAAAATGAAGAGTTAAATCCATACTACAAGGATATTACTGAAAGGTTACAAGGGTATTTTGGAACTAAGGTAAATATAAGCAATAAAAATAATAAAGGGAAAATAGAGATTGAATATTATTCATATGAGGACTTACAAAGAATATTAGATATAATTAAGCTATAATGTTTCACGTGAAACATTGAAAGGGAGAAAATGAATAAATGGATAAGATATTAAATATTATTAATGAATATTCGATTTTTATAGTTTTAGGATTAGCAATAATCACGATACTATTATTTTTAATTACAATAGTATTAATGATATCAGTAAGCAAGGTTAATAAGAGATATAAAAAGATGATGCGTGGATCTAAAGGAAGAAGTATCGAGGAACTTATAAATAGTAATTTAGATAGAATTGAAGAAGCAGTACAAAACTCTCAAAAATCATTAGAAATCACCAATGGATTTGAAGAAGCATTAAAAGGCTGTGTTAATAAAGTGGCAATAATGAGATATAAAGCTTTTGAAGATGTAGGAAGTGATTTAAGCTTCTCTATTGCACTTTTAGATTCACATAATGATGGTATTGTTTTAACAGGTATATATAGCAGACAAGATAGTACTACTTATGCAAAACCAATAGATAAAGGTATATCTAGATATGAATTATCAGAAGAAGAATTACATGTTTTAAATGAAGCAATGAGCAAAGAATAATATAAAAAATCTGTATCAAACTTATTCAGTTTGATACAGATTTTTTTATTAATTTACAAAATAAGCTTATACCATTTGAAATAGAATCAGCTAAAGTCATAACAGTATATAACCTTGTATTTTGAAGTAAGGTAAAATCCATACAACCTGAAATATTTACAATACCTTTAATAGACATATTACCTATGGGTGGTAGGGATTTATTAAAGGCAGCACCAGGTGATAAAGGCTTGTTTTCAATAATTATCTTGCCGATATTATGAACTGAACCTAATGCAGCATCTATGGCAACTATATAGGGATTATTAAAATTGATTTTAATTTTATCTAATATAGTAAGTATATTGGTGGCATGAATAGGGCTTTCTAAAGAGCCATATACATATATGTTTTTGGGAATAATTGGTTTAAGTTTATAACCTATTAATGGACCCAAAGAATCTCCAGTACTTCTATCTGTGCCAATACATAAAAAAATTATGTCTCTATTATCATCGATAATGGGCTTTAAATTTTTTATGAAATATGCTTTAATCTCTGAACTTGAAGTGGGAGAAAAACCATCAATACAACACATATCTTTCATTTATTACCTCCTATAAATAATTTCAAAACAATTTCATTATTTATGAGTATGGGCATTAGAAAAACATAGTATTCAATAAAAAAAGATTTCTAATATAATTTATTTATTTTATTCAAACTATGGATAACGTATTTTATTTCTTCCATAGTATTAAAATAGCCGATACTGAATCTGACAGTTCCATTAGGATATGTACCGATGGTTTTATGAGCAAGTGGAGAGCAGTGAAGACCACTTCTATTGCTTATTTTAAAATCAGAATCTAAAATGTATGATAATTCACTTATATCTAATTTATCATGTGAAAATGATATACAAGTAGTTCCTTTTTCAGGTGATAAATCACCGTATATTTTATAGTTTGGTATATTAGATATTTCTTCTATAAGATATTTTCTTAGATAGCTATTATGTTCATATATGGTTTTAAGACCTTCTTTTCTAATAAATTTAAGGCCTTCGTTTAAGCCAACTATTCCTGGAATATTTAATGTTCCAGATTCAAATTTATCAGGTAGGAAGTCAGGTTGATTTAGTGCGTGAGAAAGACTACCAGTACCACCTAAGATAAATGGGAGGCATATTTCATTTAGCTCATCACTTATTATAAAACCACCAATACCTTGTGGCCCAAGTAAACTTTTATGACCTGTAAAAGTTAAAGCACTTAAGTTTAACTCTGAAAAATCTACAGAAAGTACACCAGCACTTTGAGCGCTATCTAAAATAAAGAATATATTATTTTCCTTACAAAGTTTTCCGATTTCTTTTATAGGTTGAATAGTTCCTAAGACATTAGAAGCATGAGTTAGAATGATAAGTTTTGTATTAGGTTTTATTAAAGCCTTGATACTTTCCACATTAATTATTCCTAAGCTATTTGCTTCTGTTATATCTAAGTCAATAATATTAGATTCTTTTAAGTTCCATAGAGGTCTTATAACAGAATTATGCTCTATAGAAGATGTGATTACATGGTTTCCTTTTTTTAATATGCCATTTATAAGTATATTAAGGGATGAGGTTATATTATTAGTAAAGATAACATTTTCTATCTTAGGAAAATTAAAAAATGAAGCGATGTTTTCTCTTGTATCAAAGACATATCTATTTGATTCCAAAGCATTGGTATGATTAGAACGTCCACTATTTCCACCAATATTAGCTAAGAAATTATATATAGAATCACATACCGCTTTAGGCTTAGGAAAAGAGGTACTAGCATTATCTAAATAAACATTCATAAAAAACTCCTTAAAGTATATTAATATAAAAAATCAAAAAATTTCCTTTATAAATTATAATAGAAGAAAAATTTAAAAAATCAATAGCAAAATATTTTGTATATATTGAAAAATAAGTATAATATACTATGGGTATTAAATAACTGTAAATATGCCATCAGGGAGTGATATAAAGATGAAATATTATATAATAGTATTTAAAAATACATTAGATGCTATGAGTGGAGAAAAAACTGTGAAGGAAATGGGATTATCATTTAGAATGATGCCTACACCAACCTCAATAACTCAAAGCTGTGGTTTATGTGTAAGATTAGATGATGAAGAAGCAGTAAATAAAGTGATAAATGAAGGAAATATATCTTATAAGAATATATATAAGAGAGAAAATAATGAATATTCAATGGTAAGATAAATACTAAAAAGGAGGGGTAGGAAATGATAGATAAGTTTGACCTTGGAGATATAGTTGAAATGAAGAAGCAACATCCTTGTGGTAGCAAAGAATTTGAAGTGATTAGGCTAGGCGCTGATATAAAAATAAAATGTGTAGGTTGTGGGCGAATAGTGATGCTTCCAAGGGTAAAGTTCCAAAAAGAAGCAAAAAAGGTTATAAAATAAAGACAAATAAAATAAAAAAAACTTGAAAATAAATATTTATAGTGATAAAATTTTAAATTGTAATCCCTGCTACACAAAGTGTAGCCGTGAGTCCGAGGGGAGGAGGTGAAAATGATGAGAAAGTACGAAACTATATTTATATTACACCCATCATTAGATGAAGAGGCTGTTAAAGCTAACATCGAAAAGTTCAAAGGTGTTATAGAAAATGGTGGAGGAACTATCGAAAACGTAGATTTCTGGGGTAAGAGAAAACTTGCTTATGAAATTGCTAAAGTTAACGAAGGTTTCTATACTTTAATAAACTTTGAAGCTAACACTGAATTACCAAAAGAATTAGATAGAGTATTCAGAATTACTGATGGTGTTATAAGACACATTGTTGTTAAACAAGAAAACTAATTAGGTGGTGTTTTAAATGAATAAGGTAATACTTATAGGAAGATTAACAAAAGATCCAGAACTAAGATATACTCCTGGTAATGGAACGGCTGTTACCACCTTAACATTAGCGATTGATAATTACAACAGTAAGACTGGTGAAAAATCTGCTGACTTTATTCCTGTAGTAATATGGGGAAAGCAAGCTGAGAACACTGCTCAATACATGAGTAAAGGTAGTCAAATTGCTATAAGTGGTAGAATTACAACTAGATCTTATGATGCAAAAGATGGCACTAAGAGATATGTAACCGAAGTTGTTGCTGATACATTTAACGGTGTATCCTTCTTATCAAAAGGTAATGGAGGAAGCAATAACGGTGGTTCATTCAACGGTGGCGGTTCTGATTATTCACATTCTGCAGATGATGTATTTGGCGGAATGGGCTTTGATAATGACATGACTCCAGTAGATGATGGAGATATGCCATTCTAAGGAAATATCTAATTTTATAAAAAAGGAGGTAAGACAGATGAGAGATATGAAAAGAAACGGAAAAATGAGAAGATCTAAGAGAAAAGTATGTGCTTTCTGTGTTGACAAAGCTGAATCAATAGATTACAAAGATGTTAACAAATTAAGAAAATTCGTTACTGAAAGAGGTAAGATTCTTCCAAGAAGAATTTCTGGAACTTGTGCTAAGCACCAAAGAGAATTAACTTCTTCAATAAAGAGATCAAGAAATATAGCTTTATTACCATTCACAACTGAATAGTAATAAGTTTAGGAGTCCCTGATTTTTCAGGGGCTTTTATTTTTTACAAAAAAATAAAATATTTACATATTATGTAACTGATAAGTCTATTTAGTTGCATAAATTATAAAATATTATTAAAATAAATATACAAGGGTATAAGGGAGGGGGAAGTTGTGAAAAAAGAAGAGTTAAATATTATGGCTAATATGAAAATGATAGAAGAGCTTAAGGCAAATTTATTATGTATAATAGGTGAATTATATTCTCTTTTAGCAAGAGGAAGTAGTGCAGCTCAAGATGCTATTTTAAATTGTATTTCTGGGGCCATTTTAATATTATATGTATTAGCACAAAAATTAGGGTATAGCTGCAATGAAGTAGATGATGATATGAGTAAAAAATTAAAAATTGGCATAAATGAAGGCCATTCATATGAAAAAGAGGGGAAAAATCTAAGTAAGCTTCAAAATCACCTTAAAAAAAGGTATTAATATAAAATTAGGAGGCTTTTAATGAAAGAAAGGCTACAAAAGTATGATATTTTTTTAATATGTGCTGTAATAATTTTAGCAAGTATTATTTCTTTTTACACATATAATTTTTTTCTAGCAACTATTTTTTTAGTAATACTGCTATATGTTATTTTATATGAAACGATAAATATAAATAATACAAATGATCAGTCAAGTTTAATAACTTCCAAAATAAAGCTTAATATAAATGATAATATTTCAGATATGTCATATCCCATTGCTTTAATACATGAAAATGGTGAAATCATATGGGGTAATAAGAGATTTAAAAAAGAATTAAGCAATAAAGATATAGAAGAACAAAATATCTTATCTATAGCAAGAGATTTAGACTTACAGAAATTATTAAAGTGTGATAAAGATTTAAAACAGCGAGTTAAAATTAAAGAAGGATTTTACAGTGTATATGCAAATCAAATAAAATATGATGAAGATAAAGAAGATAATTTATATATAGTTTATTTTATTGAAGTGAGCAACTTAAGAGACTTGTATGCTACAAAGGAAAGCGTAGTACTTATAGAAGTAGATAACTTATCAGAAGCTTTGGAAAGAACTGAAGAAAATAACAGACCTATGCTTGTAGCAGAAGTGGAAAAAGCCATAAATGCATATGGACAAAAGCTTAAGGCTATGATTGTAAAATATGAATCAAATAAGTATGTTTTATCAGTACAAGATAAGTACATAAATGATGAAATAAATTGCAAATTTGATATACTAGAAAAAATATCAGGCATTGATATAGGAAATAAGTTAGAAGTTACCTTAAGTATAGGTGTTGGAAGAGGCGGAATATCACCTCAAGAAAACTATAACTTTGCAGTAATTGCTAAGGAGTTAGCCTTAGGAAGAGGTGGAGATCAAGTAGTTGTAAAAAATAATGATAAAATCCACTTCTTTGGTGGAAATACAAGAGAACTTGAAAAGAGAACAAGAGTTAGAGCAAGGGTTATATCCCAAGCAATTAAGGAATTAATTTTTGAAAGTAGCAATGTATTTATAATTGGTCATAAGAATCCAGATATGGATTGCTTAGGAGCATCAGTAGGCCTTTGGACTACTATCAAACAATTAGGAAAGAATTGCAATATAATATTAGAACAGGACATTAATGCCATAGAATACTATCTAGAACAATTAAAAAAGGATAGTGCATATGATAATATGTTTATCACTGGTGAAGAAGCAGAAAAATATATAAATGATAAAACACTTTTAATAATTGTTGATGTTCATAATAAAGGCTATGTTAAAAATATAGATTTAGTTGAAAAGATTAATCGAAAAATAATTATAGATCATCATAGAAGAAGCCCGGATATTATTGAAGGTGCATTATTAAATTATATTGAAGTGTATGCTTCATCAACTTCAGAAATGGTAACAGAAATAATACAATATATACTTAAAAAGCCTATTATCAAGCCTTTAGAGGCAGAAGGACTTTTAGCTGGTATTGTTATGGATACAAAATGCTTCCAGTTTAAATCAGGTGTAAGGACTTTTGATGCAGCAGCATTTTTAAGAGAATTAGGAGCAGATACTTTAGAAGTTAAAAAGATGTTTGCTGATAGTTTTGAAGATTACTTAGTTATAGCTGAAACAATTAAGAATGCAGAAGTGGAAAATAATCTTGCCATAGCTGTATGCCCAAGTTCTTCATCTAATACAGTAATTGTTGCCAGAGCAGCTGATGAACTTTTAAATATATCAGGGATAGATGTATGTTTTGTTTTAAGTGAATCAAATGGAAGTGTTGCCATAAGTGGGCGTTCTGTTGGAGATATTAATGTGCAAGTTGTATTAGAAGAAATAGGAGGTGGAGGTCATATGAATATGGCAGGGGCTAAGTTAAATATGCCAATGGCTGAAGCATTAAGCCTTCTTAAAGAATCTATAGCTAGAAATATTAAAGAATAAAAAAGTTCATTATTTTAACATAGAGCTATTAAGAAAGAGTAAAATTATAGATATAATTATAATAAAAAAGACAATAAAGAATAAAACTTTAAAGGATAGGTGCATAATATGAAAGTTATATTACTACAAGACGTTAAAAAATTAGGTAAAAAAGGTGATGTTATAGAAGCATCAGATGGATATGCAAGAAATTATCTTTTCCCTAAGAAATTAGCTATGGAAGCAACTGCTAATGAATTACATGTTCTTAATGTAAAGAAAGAAAATGAAAGAAAGAAAAAACTTGCAGAATTAGAAGAAGCTCAAAAGTTAGCAGCTGATTTAAAAGGTAAGGAAGTTAATATTGAAGCTAAAGCAGGAGATGGTGGAAGATTATTTGGTGCAATAACTAATAAAGATATTGCAGAAGCTATAAATAGCAAATTCAATTTATCAATAGACAAGAAGAAAGTTGTTGTAGGTACAATAAAAGTTGCTGGAGGATATGATGTTGAAGTTAAATTATATCCAGAAGTTTCAACAAAGATGAAGGTTGTTATTGTTCCTAAACAATAAGGAGGACTAAATTTGAATTCATTTAATGAAAAATTAGATTTTAAAAATATATTAGATAGTGATTTACCTTTAGAAGCAAAAGTAAATGTACTTTTTGATATATTAAAAAATGTTCTTGATGAAGGTGCAATAAGAGCAAGGACAGTAAGATTTAAATTGCAGAAATATATTAATTCCACAGATATAAATGAAAGAATATATGCTCTAAATGTTATTGCATCAGATGGAAATGGAGCAAAGATAGTTCCAAATGATAGTGAAGCAGTAGAGGTTTTAGAAGACGTAGTATATTGGATATCAGAAAATATTGCTAAAAAGTATGTTCAAAATAAAATTGAAGTGGAAGTTGAAAAAGCTTTAGCTGAGAGACAAGATAAGTTTATGGATGAAATAAAATTATCTATCATGAAAAAGCAAAAAGGTATTGAAAACTCAAAAACTAATAGCAAGCTTGAAAGATTAGAAGCATTAGATGCTAAGAAGATTAATAAAAATGTAATGTCACTTTTAAGACCAGAAAAATTTGAAGAAATAGTCGGTCAAGAAAGAGCCATTAAGTCACTTTTATCCAAGATGGCATCACCTTACCCTCAACATATAATTTTATATGGTCCACCGGGAGTAGGAAAGACATCAGCAGCAAGACTTGCTTTAGAAGAAGCAAAGAAATTAAACTCTACTCCTTTTGATGAAGATTCAAAGTTTGTTGAAGTTGATGGTACTACTTTAAGATGGGATCCAAGAGAAATAACAAATCCACTTTTAGGTTCAGTACACGATCCAATTTATCAAGGAAGCAAGAGAGATTTAGCTGAAATAGGAGTACCAGAACCAAAGACTGGATTAGTTACAGAAGCTCATGGTGGAGTATTATTCATTGATGAAATTGGAGAATTGGATGATATTCTACAAAATAAACTTTTAAAAGTTTTAGAAGATAAGAGAGTTGAGTTTTCATCATCTTACTATGATCCAGATGATGAGAATATTCCTAAATATATAAAATACTTATTTGATAATGGAGCACCAGCAGATTTCGTGTTGATTGGAGCGACAACAAAGGAGCCGGGACAAATTAATCCAGCTTTAAGATCAAGATGTACAGAAGTATATTTTGAGCCATTATCATCAAAGGATATTGAAGGAATAGTTAATAATGCAGCTAAGAAACTTGAGGTAACACTAGAAGATGGTGTAGCACACTTAATAAGTCAATATACCATTGAAGGTAGAAAAGCTGTAAATATATTATCAGATGCTTATGGATATTCATTATATAATAAAGAAGAAGTAGAGCAAAAAGTAATTTCTTTAAAAGATGTTGAAGAAGTAATATCTATAGGAAGATATACTCCTTTTGAAATATTAAAGAATCTTGAAACTGGAGAAGTAGGCCACGTTTATGGTTTAGGTGTAAGTGGATTTCTAGGTTCTACAATAGAAATAGAAGCTACTGTATTCCATGCTAAGAAAAAAGGTGCTGGTACAATTAAGTTTAATGATACAGCAGGCTCTATGGCAAAAGATTCAGTATTTAATGCAGCATCAGTTATTAGAAAGATAACAGATAAAGATATTAAGGAATATGATATACATGTTAATGTCATTGGTGGAGGACAGATAGATGGACCTTCAGCAGGTGCAGCAATAACTATTTGTATAATCAGTGCTCTTTTAAACAGAAAGATACGTCAAGATGTAGCTATCACTGGTGAAATTTCCTTAAGAGGAAAGGTTAAGCCAGTAGGAGGAATCTTTGAAAAGATTTATGGCGCAAGAAGAAAAGGAATTAAGCTTGTTCTTGTACCAAAGGACAATGAAAAAGAAATTCCTTTAGGTCTTAATGATATAGAAGTAAGAGCAGTAAGCAATATTGAAGAGCTTATGGAAATAGTATTTGAATAAAGAACGAAGGAGCAATCCTTCGTTTTTTTAATAAATTGCTTGGTAGTTAATATATAAAATTTACTTTAAAAAGTACTACTTATGATAAGGGTAATATATTATAATAGTGTTATTGCAAAAAAACATTTGGAAGGAGGAATGCTTTATGGATGCACCTATGATGAGAAGCTTGCCACAAAGTATCGAAGCAGAACAGTCTGTTATTGGAGCAATGTTGATTGACAAGAATGCTATGGCTAAGGTATTTGAAAAGCTAGAAGAAGAAGACTTTTATAGAGATGGACATAAGGTCATATATAATGCCATTAAAGAAATGTACGCAAAAGATATGGCTGTTGATCTAGTTACATTATTAGAGCATCTTAAGTCTGCGGATATGTTAGAGAAAGCTGGGGGAGTTACATATATATCAGAGCTTAGTGCTTCTGTTCCAACTACAGCTAATTTAAGTTCATATATAAAGATTGTTGAAGAAAAATCTACTTTAAGAAAACTTATAAAGACATCTACATCTATTATTGAAGAAAGTTATAATAATGGTGGTGATGTTGAGAAAGTAATAGATATTGCCCAAAAGAAAATTTTTGATTTGACAGAAAATAAAGATTCTAAAGAGTATGAACCACTTTCATCAGTTCTAGAAAGAGGATTCATAGAAATAGAAAGACTGTTTAATAACAAGGGAGAAATAACTGGAGTTGGCTCAGGGATAAAGGATTTAGATGCCAAGACTTCAGGGTTCCAAAAAGGAGATATGGTTCTTATTGCAGCGAGACCTTCCATGGGGAAAACTACATTTTCACTGAATATTGCAGAAAATGCAGCATTGAAAGAAGGAAAAAGCGTAGTGATATTTTCACTGGAAATGTCAAAGGAACAATTGGCTTATAAGCTTTTATGTTCCCAAGCTAATATTGATATGCTAAAACTTAGAACAGGTAATTTAGATGATGATGACTGGGAAAGGATTGCCCGTGCTACAGGACCGCTTTCAAAGGCTAGAATTTACATAGATGATACAGCTGGTATTACAGTTATGGAAATGAGATCTAAATGTAGAAAGATTAAGATGGAGCATGGAATTGATATGATTCTAATAGACTACTTACAACTTATGTCTGGTAGCTCAGCAAGAGATAATAGACAACAAGAAGTATCAGAAATTTCTAGATCTATTAAGGCACTAGCTAAAGAAATGGAATGTCCAGTAATAGCGCTATCACAGTTATCTCGTGCACCTGAGCAGAGAGCTGACCATAGACCTATGCTTTCTGATTTAAGAGAGTCAGGATCAATTGAGCAGGATGCCGATGTTGTTATGTTCTTATATAGAGATGAATACTATAATAAAGAAACTGAACAAAAGAATATTGGTGAATGTATTATAGCTAAGCAAAGAAATGGCCCAGTTGGAACAGTTAAAATGGCATGGATTGGAGCTCACTCTAAGTTTGCAGATTTAGATTTAGTTCATTCAGAATAGATAGAAGAGGTGTGGATTTTAATGAAAAATAAGATGATTGGTTTTATAGGATGTGGAAACATGGGTAAAGCTATGTTAGGATCACTTATAAGTAGTGGAGAAATAAGAAAAGAAAATATAATAGTTTCAGCTAAAACAGAAGCATCTAAAGAAGTTATAGAGAAAGAATTTGCAGTAAAAGCAACTAATGATAATAAAGAAGTAGCAGCAAAAGCCAATATTATATTTTTAGCTGTGAAGCCTCACTTCTTTAAGGAAGTTATATCAGAAATAAAAGATTTAGTAAGCAAAGATTCAATAATTGTATCTATTGCAGCAGGAATTACTATTGAACAAATAGAAGAGTATTTTGGTTTTGCGGTAAAAGTAATAAGGACTATGCCTAATACACCAGCTTTAGTTGGTGAAGGTATGTCAGCTATATGTAAAAATAAACATATTGATGAAGAGGAGTTAAAAGAAGTTTGTTCTTTATTTAATTACTTTGGAAAATATGAATTATTAGAAGAAAAAGACTTCCATGCCTTTACTGCTTTATGTGGTTCATCTCCAGCATATGTCTTTATGTTTATAGAAGCAATGGCTGATGCAGCAGTTAAGCTAGGAATACCAAGAGTTAAGGCATATAAGCTAGCAGAACAAAGTATATTAGGATCTGCTAAATTAGCCTTAGAAACAGGAAAGCATCCAGGAGAACTTAAGGATTCTGTTTGCTCACCAGGAGGAACAACTATTGAAGCAGTTTTAGAGCTTGAAAGGAAAGGCTTTAGAACTGCAGTTATCAGTGCTATAGAAAAATGTGCAGATAAATCAAAAACAATGTAATGAGCTAGTATTATCTAGCTCCTTTTTTATTTAATTACTAAAAAAAGATATAGTTCGTAAAAATAAAGCAAGTAATTTTATTTAAAAAGGAAAATATAAGATTACTATCTATACAAAGGATTCCTTACGAATTATTAATTATAAAAATAAATAAATATTCGCAAAAATCTTGAAAGTTTATAATTACTTTGATAGTATGAATAGGTAAGAAATTATTAAAAAATTATAAGATAAGGCAATATTTTTAAAAGGGAGGCAGATTTTATGTCAGCATTTATTGTTTTAGGAGCTCAATGGGGCGATGAAGGAAAAGGGAAAATGACAGATTATTTAGCAGAAGAGGCTGAAGTAATAGTCAGATATCAAGGTGGAAACAATGCAGGGCATACTGTAGAAGTTGAGGATAAGCAATATAAGCTTCATTTAATACCTTCAGGAATATTACATGATGAAAAGTTAAATGTAATAGGTAATGGAGTAGTAGTAGATCCAGTAGCTTTATTTGATGAAATAGAATATCTAGAAAAAGAGGGCATAAGAGTAACACCAGAAAAATTAGTTATAAGTGATAGAGCTCACATAATAATGCCATACCATAAGGTTCTAGATAAATTAAAGGAACTTGCAAGAGGAAAGAATGATATAGGAACAACAGGTAAAGGAATAGGTCCTTGTTATACTGATAAATTTGAAAGATGCGGTATAAGAGTTTGTGATTTAATAAATAAAGAAGTTTTTGAAGAAAAGTTAAAAAGCAATTTAGAAGTGAAAAATAAATATATAACACAAGTATTAGGTGGAGAAGCGTTAGATTTTGCAGAAATTTATAGAGAATATAGCAAGTATGCTGAAAAAATAGCACCTTTTGTTAAGGATACTTCAGTAGTAGTTTATAATAATATAAAAGAAGATAAAAATGTATTATTTGAAGGGGCACAAGGAATGCTTTTAGATATTGATTATGGAACATATCCATATGTAACTTCTTCTAATACAACAGCAGGAGGAGTAGCCAGCGGTGTTGGTATAGGACCTAATATGATAACTAATAGTGTAGGGATTGCTAAGGCATATACAACAAGAGTTGGAAAAGGACCTTTCCCTACAGAGTTAGAAAATGAAACTGGTGAATGGATTAGAGAAAAGGGTCATGAGTATGGGGTAACTACTGGTCGTTCAAGAAGATGTGGATGGCTTGACCTTGTTATATTAAAGACAGCTGTAAGAGTTAGTGGATTAACATCTTTAGTTATAACAAAAATTGATACATTAGCAGGATTAGATAAGATAAAGGTATGTACTGGGTATAAGTTTAATGGTGAGATAATAGATTATTTCCCAGCAAGCTTAGAGGATTTAGCAAAATGTGAGCCTATTTATGAAGAATTTGATGGATGGGATGAATCAGTAGCTAAAGCTAAATCTTTTGATGAGCTACATGAAAATGCAAAGAAATATTTAAATAGAATTGAAGAATTAACGGATACAAGAATTTCAATAGTTTCTGTTGGACCAAAGAGAAGTCAGACTATAAGAGTAAAAGAAATATAGTATAATTATAAACTGTGAAGGAAAGCCTATAAATATAAAAAAATTTAGAGGTGATTCTTTATGGTTGATAAAAATAGTACTATAAGCCAGATTTTAGCGGAAAATCCAGGTGCAATTGATATATTTAATAGTTATGGTATACCATGTTATGGTAATATGGAAAATCAATTGTCATCAGTAGAAGATGTATCTATAAGGTACGGGATAAATGTAGATAATATTTTAAATGATGTAAATAGCAATGGGAATAATAGTGGTCTATATTAGTATTTAATTTAGTAGTTAGAATATTATTTATGAATAGTTTATGGGAAAATATTGAAAATAAACTTTATATTATGTAAAATATATACAGTTGTATAAAATTCTATTAAAGGAAGTGAGAAAATGATTACTAAGGATATGACAATTGGTGAAATTGTAAAAAATTATCCTGAGAAAATAGAAGTTTTAGCATCAGCTGGTATGGGCTGCGTTGGATGTCCATCTGCACAAATGGAAACAGTTGAAGAAGCTGCATTAGTTCATGGACTTAATATAGAAGATCTTTTAGATAAACTAAACAAATAAAAGAGAAATAGGTGTAGAAGTAAATCTATGCCTATTTTTATTGCTAAAATAAATACTATTAGAAAGAGGGGATAATTATGGGAATAAGTTATGAAAAGATGTATGAAATTCACTATTATGAATGTGATAAGAATTTAAATTGTACCCTAGAAAGTATAATGAATTTTTTAGGTGATGTAGGAAATAAGCATGCAGAAAGCTTAAATGTAGGGATGGATTATTTAACAGAAAGAAATATTACATGGGTATTTTATAAATATAATATCAAGGTAAATAGATACCCTGAGTATGAAGAAAAAATAAGAGTAAAAACTGTTGCGGAAGAATTTAAGAAGTTTTATGCATTAAGGAGTTATGAAATATATGATGAAAAGAATATTAAGATAGTGGAAGGTAGTGCATTATTCTTATTAATTGACATTGTTAAAAGAAGAGCTATAAAAATTACTGATGATCAATACAAAGCTTATAATGTTGATAAGAACTCTACAACAAAGAAATTAATTGGTAGTCTTGAAAGATTAGAAAAAGTAAAAAATAAAGAATATGTTAGTAATTTTAAAGTTAGATATTCTGATATAGATTTTAATAAGCATGTCAATAATGTTAAGTATGTACAATGGTTTATGGATAGTGTTCCACAGGAGATTAGAGAGGAATATGAGCTAAAGGAAATAGATATACTATTTGAGCATGAATGTTACTATAATGATGAAATCAAATGTGTCTGTGAAATTCATAAAAATCAAGATAATTTATTAGTATTAAGTAATATTCAAGATAAAGACGGTAAAGAATTGACTGTTTTCGTCTCAAAATGGCAATAAAAAAACTCTGGGCTATGGCTCAGAGTTTTTTTATTAATGCTACGCTAATTAGTTAAGTCGCTTCGCTAGTTAGTCACTTCGTTAATTAAGCCATTTATGGCGATTTAATTAAGTGGATTAGCGTAGCGACATTCACTGGTTAACTAATCTACGTTTTGGCTATGCATTCAGCAGCTCTGTGTCCTGAGCTCCATGCCCATTGAAGATTGAATCCACCACAGTCACCATGAACGTCTAAAAGTTCTCCGGCAAAATAAAGACCAGGGATAAGTTTTGATTCTAAAGTTGAAGGATTTACTTCAGTAGTATCTATACCACCAATGGTCACTTGTGCTTGATTAAAGTCATTAGTTCCTATACAAGTAAATTTCCATTCTTTTAAAGTATTTATGAGAGACTTTTTTTCTTTCCAATTAAGTTCATAGCAAGGCATATGTAAATTTTCAATCTTACTTTCTTTTAATACTGTAGGTATAAGTTTTTTATTAATTACACCAATTAAAGCATCAATTATAGGTCTATAAGAAAGCACAGCAAAATGGCATTCAATAAAATCTTCTAAGGATTCAACAGTATATTTTGGTAGCATATCTACAACTATTTCTGTTTTTTTACCTTTGGCTAAAGCTTGTGATGCAAAGCCGGAAAGTTGTAGTATTGGTGGACCTGATATTCCGTAATCTGTGAATAATATTTCACCAAAATATTTACGCTCTTCATTACCATCAATAAGTAAAGATGCATAGCCATCAAATTTTACACCAGACAATGATTTAAGATGAGGATAATCTAGTTTTAACTGAACGATTCCAGGAAGTTGAGGAATTATACTATGTCCTAATTTTTCTGATAAATAATATCCAGTTCCATCAGATCCAGTTTTAGGTGCAGTTTTTCCTCCACAAGTTAAAAGTAGTTTATCACATGTGAATAATTTTAATGATTCATTATTTGTGGATAACTTAAAAACTTTTCCTCTGTGGATATCTTTTACTTTACATTCTGTATAAATTGGAATATTTCTGTCCTCTAAAGCTAATCTAAAAATATCCACAACTGAAGATGCTTGAAGAGATTGTGGATAAAGTTTGCTACTTTGTAATTCTACAATAGGAAGACCTAAAGCTAGGAAGAAATCTAAAGTATCTTTCACAGAAAAACTTTTTAAAGTTTCATAATAAAAATTATCATTATTGCTATGATAATTAATAAAGGGTTCTGTAATAGAGATATTAGAAATATTACAGCGACCATTTCCTGTAGCTAATATTTTTTTACCAATTCTATCAGTAGCTTCTAGTATGGCAACATCTATACCAAAATCTTTTGCGGTTACAGCAGCCATTAAGCCAGCTGCACCACCGCCAACAATTAATAATTCATGATGAATCAAAATAAACACTCCTTAAAGAATAATATCAGTTTTCATTATTCAAAGTTAATTTTATTTAGATTTTATCACAGTAATATAAGTAATTAAACTATGGAATACTAGGTAAGAGGTGATATTATTGTTAGCAAAAATAATTAATAAAGATTTAGAGGAATTTGAAAGAGAATTTAAGGTTCGCAGGATGAATTATGATCAAGTAGTAGTTAACTATCCCAGTGATATTGGACTGAAAGTATTTGATAAAAAAGATGTAGAATATATTAAACAGACAGAAATAGATGAATTCTTAATAAAGTATAGTGATTTTCTAAAAATAAAGCTTAATAGAGGAATATCTATAGCTCTATATAAGGCGTTATTGGAAAGTATAGAAGCTGAACTTGATATTATTTTTGAGAATTTGAATTTACTTAAAGATAAATATGAAGTAAACAAGAGAGGAGTTTGGGAAAAAGAAATATTGGCTGTTATTAATTATAAGATACCAGTAAAGCTTATTACTTCCGGTCAAAATTTTAAAAAAAGTGGATTTAATATATCTATTGAAATAATTGAAGAAAAAGAGTTTTTTGAAATATGTAAGTTTGAAATTAATAAAATTCAAGAAGAAATTAAGGAAAAAGAAAGAATTTTATCAAGATATGGTATGGCTATTGAGAAGATGAAAGACACTGAAAACCTAGTAAAAATGCTGGAGTAAGAGGGGCTTTATGAGGGGATGTAAAAAAAATAAAAAAAATGAAGAAAAAGTGTTGACACTTTTTCGGATTTCAAGTATTATAGTTAATGTGCTCGGGGAAATAACCCTGAAGGACAGAGAAATGAAAAACCTAGGCCCCTTGGTCAAGCGGTCAAGACACCACCCTTTCACGGTGGTAACAGGGGTTCGATTCCCCTAGGGGTCACCATTTTTAAATTTTTGGAAGCATAGCTTACAAGCAGAGGGTCACAGGTTCGATCCCTGTTGTTTCCACCATAATGCGGCTCAGTAGCTCAGTTGGTTAGAGTGCTGGCCTGTCACGCCAGAGGTCGAGGGTTCGAGCCCCTTCTGAGTCGCCATTTAAATTTAAAATGAAAATAGAATAGTTTCTTGGTTATAATATGCTGGCATGGCTCAACGGTAGAGCAGCTGACTTGTAATCAGCAGGTTGTAGGTTCGATTCCTATTGCCAGCTCCATATTATGGCCCCTTGGTCAAGCGGTCAAGACACCACCCTTTCACGGTGGTAACAGGGGTTCGATTCCCCTAGGGGTCACCATTTTTAAATTTTTGGAAGCACTGTTGTTTCCACCATAAATGCGGCTCAGTAGCTCAGTTGGTTAGAGTGCTGGCCTGTCACGCCAGAGGTCGAGGGTTCGAGCCCCTTCTGAGTCGCCAATTTAATTTTAAAAGTGAACATATGAAAACAAATTAGAGAACAAAAGCCTAAGGCCCCTTGGTCAAGCGGTTAAGACACCACCCTTTCACGGTGGTAACAGGGGTTCGATTCCCCTAGGGGTCACCATTTTAAATTTGTTTATGGAAGCATAGCTCAGCTGGGAGAGCATCTGCCTCTGTTGTTTCCACCATAAATGCGGCTCAGTAGCTCAGTTGGTTAGAGTGCTGGCCTGTCACGCCAGAGGTCGAGGGTTCGAGCCCCTTCTGAGTCGCCACTTTTAAAATTTATATAGCATTCATGCTGGCATGGCTCAACGGTAGAGCAGCTGACTTGTAATCAGCAGGTTGTAGGTTCGATTCCTATTGCCAGCTCCAAAGAACTCTAGTTTTTCTAGAGTTTTTTATTTTGCTAAATTTTATATAGTAAACACTTAAATTATACAGAAAAAAAGTAAGAGTTATAATAAACTCTTACTTTTTTTACATTTAATTAAAGTCGTTTTTTAGATATATTCAGCTTTATTCTCACATCATCTCCGTAAAATTTAAATAATTTAAAATTACCAAGCAATCTAGAATATAGTCTAGTAGTATAAATATTTGATATTTCTAATAAATTTAAATTTGTAGAAATCAGCATCTTTTTATTATTTAAAAGCTTTTTATTTATTAAATTAAATAATTCATTAGTGGTAAAATCGGTAACTTGTTCAGCTCCTAAATCATCAATGATAAGCAAATCACAATTAATAAGAAGATCTAATAGTGTAGAATTATTTTCTAAAGCAATAGATCTTAAATCTTTAATCAATTCATCAGAAGTCTTGTAGATTACTAAATATCCTTTATCTAATAATTCTTTAGCAATACACCATGATAAGAAGGTTTTACCTGTACCTGACTCACCATAAAATAATAAATTAGTATTACTTTTTTCAAAGTTAGGAAGATACCCACCAATAATAAATTCATAAATCATTTCCATGTTCTTTTTTTGGGTGTATTTATGGTTGTTATCATAAGTAGAAGAAAATAAATTAATATTAAAGTTTTTAAAATTACAATTATGTAGAGAATTTTCAAGTTCTGAAGTTTGATAATATAATTTAACTAATTTTGATTTATAGCAACTACATTTCTTATTGCCAATAAATCCTGTATCTTTACATTTAGTGCATTGATAATGCAATGTTAAATAGTCCATAGGATAGCCATTAGCTGTAAGTAGTTCATATTTTTTTTCCCTAAGGGTAGTAATATTTTCACGGACAGTATTAAGCTCTTCCTCAGGAATGCCACGTAAAATTGACATTGGTAAAGAGATAGAAAGCTTTTGGATTTCATTATCTAGTTCCATAACTTTTGGAACTGTAAGCTTGATTTCTTCTTTTCTATTTCTTAAGGCTTTCTTTTCATCTTCTTGTATTTTTTCGTATAGTTCAGTTATTTTTTGTTGATATCCTTTAATCATTATCATACCATCCTAATAATTCTTGTTCTAAAGTATCATGAGCTTTAGCAGCCGTTACATTAATATTAGAGTTATTCATCCTCTTACTATTATTACTTGTATAATTACTTTTATTTATAGATGAAGGTGCTAGTTTATTTTCTTTTTCAGCAATTGCTTCAAGAGTTTTTAAATTATTTTTGTTCCAGTTAGATAAAATTCCATCTATATATTTAAATTCAGCTCTATTTAATCTTTTGAAGCATCTATTACAAGCTTCTTCTATTACTGGAATAGGAAAGTTAAATTTCATAATCCATTTTTCTAGCATTTCTTCTTGTGGCTTCATGATTTCAGTATTAGTAATTCCTAGGTATTTTAATATATGGCGTATTTTCACCCATTTATCTTCATTCATAGTGATATAATGCTGAGCTTGTTCTAGCGTTGTAATTTTCATTTCATGCCACGATTGAGCTATTTTATTTAAATATCTATAATCGGTTTTACCACGTTGAATATAATATTCTAATAAAAGAAGAGTCAATTCTGTAGATAAATTATAATCTTCTTCCCAGCTTAAATAGTTGGTCATTTCAATAGGGGATAGAGGACGTCCTAAAAGCCTTTCAATATCTGTTAACATATCTTTTCTTGAATTATTGTTAAGGGCTTCTAGTAAATTGACTTCTTTATTTTGAGTATTATCTTCTTTCGATAAATCTACAAACTCTATATTAAAATTTCCCATTTTATCTATAGGAACTAATTCAATTACACCTTCATCATTCCAATAATTAATAGCATTTATGACATCAGATTCTAATATGTTAAGATTTGCACCTATAATAGATGAACTAACTCCCATTTCGCCTGCAACATTATATTTAAGAAGTAGTAGATATACCTTGACGAATTCACCACGGGCATTAGGCATATATTTCTCTATAAATATGTTACTTACAGGAGTAAAGTTTATATGTTTATTTTTTAGCATAAATGTGCTCATAATTTTTCGCTACCTTTCTTGGTGTAATAACTAGATTAATTATAACAAAGCTAAATAAAAGCCTCAACTAAGCTTAGTAATATTAATTATGAATAATAACTTTTAAAATGGGAAAATTAATTGATGTGCTGAAAAGTTACAAAGGAGGAGTAGTAATGGACTCAAAACAAAAAGATGATATAAAGTCAGTGCTCAAATATACTATAGCTATAATTTGTACTATTTTTCTAGTATTTGCAACAAAAGAAATAATTATTAAAAATATAGATATATATTCTTTAGAAAATGATACAGTTGTAGGAGTGTTAAGTGGAAATACCATCAATAACAATGCTTTGGATGATTTAAGCACTATAAAATGTATGGCTTCATCAGCAGCTATAATAGTTGATAGTTTTAATATAGAAGTTAATGGTTATAAGATACAAGTAGCAGATAGTGTTTTTGGTTATGTTAGCAATAAAGAAGAGCGTGATGAAATATTGCAAAAGGTCTGTTTAAGCTATATAAATGAATTAGGTATTGATAGTAAAAATGTATTAAAGGTATACGTAAATAATAATTTAAAAGCAATTCCTGAAAAAGTAAGTATAGCAAAGTTAGAGAGCAGTGTAGAAATTGCTGAAAATTTATATGATGCAGTGGTAATAAATGAAAATCTTTTAAATATGGAAATGGAAGTTATCAATAATCATGAAGAAATCATTGCACCAGCAGTAGTGGAAGAAAAAAGTGATGAATTATATATGGGTGAAAGTATTTTAGAAGAAGGGGGATGTGGAAAGAAGGTTATATATACTAAAGAGCATTATAGTGGCATTAATAAAATCTCAGAAGATATAATCAATGAAGTAGTGATTAAGGAAGCAAAACCAAGTGTAGTAAAAAAAGGTGTAAAAAATCCCTATTATGATGGAATTAGATTTTTAAATAATCCACTTAAAGATGCAGTTCTTACTTCAATATTTGGCGAAGCAAGAACTAGTAGTTATCATAAGGGAATTGATTTAGCTAAGAATTTAGGTGAGGAAGTACATAGTGCTTATGAGGGAACAGTAATATTTTCTGATTATAATAATGGTGGATATGGCAACTTGGTAATAGTCCAACATGAAAATGATATGCAGACATATTATGCTCATTTAAATGAGATATATGTTTCAAAAGGACAGTATATAGGAACAGAAGAAGTATTAGGGACTGTTGGTACAACTGGATATAGTACAGGGCCTCACCTTCATTTTGAACTAAGAGTAGGGGGGAATCCTGTGGATCCAACTCAATATATATTATGAATTTAGTTTCAGTATTATCGTAAATTAGAGAGTGTAAAAGCTAAAAGAGGATGTCGCATTAAGAATAAATAATACAATATATTGTATATAAAATTTTTAGTGCGACATCCCCTTTTACTTTAGAAGTTTAGTTAAGTTTATTTTACCATAGCCCTGTTTATAGGTTTCAATATCCATAACATCGGCATTTAATTTTAACATGGAGATTACATCATCAAAAGTTAAATCAGGTTTTTTTTCATATAAAAGTGCACATACACCTGAAATAAAAGCAGCAGAAAGGGAGGTGCCAGAAAAGGACTTATAAGAGGAATCAAGTTTAGGGGCATACATTTTTATATTATTCTTTTCAGGAACAAAAGATATATTACTATTAAGAGAAACAATATCTACACAAGCAGCAGAAAAATTAGGCTTGATATCTTTTTTTACATCTCCACAAGAAGAATAAGCATATGATTTTGTTTCACCAGAAGTATCAAGTCCAGCAACAGTTATGCAGTGTGGACTTAATGCAGGACCAGTAATGGTGCTAGCTTCATCTCTGTTACTGCCACTAGGAAGAACAGGAATAATTGATGAGTTTACAGCTTTAGTAAAAATATTATCAAATAGAGTATATATAAAATTATTAAAGGTCAATAATTCAAACGGAAGACATAAGATACGTATATTATATTGATCCTTTAAAAGAATAAGTTCTTCAATAGAAAATAACACATCAGATACCAATCCTTTACCAAGCTTATCAAATGCTTTGAAAACATGAAGTTCAGAGTTAGTAGCTATTCCTTTATAGATACCATTTGACGATTCACCATTGCCTGCAATTATTCCGCAGATGCTAGTACCATGGCCATTGTCATCATAAGGGTTAGTAAAGGAATTGATTAAATCAACAAAAGTATGAATTCGATTTTGAGGAAGAGTTAAATCTTTATGAGGATAAACACCTGTATCTACTACACCAATTCCTATATTTTTGCCGCTTAAAGAAGTATTTGTGTGGAGCCTTATTTTGTTGGCTGACAGTACGCTCATGCCACAAAGAAATAAATATTGATCAAGACATATATATTGAATTTCAGGATATTCTAATAATCTTTCTATTGATTTTGAATTCAATTTTACACATATAATATTACAGCTTTCGATTTTTCTTACGATAATACCTTTATAAGACAAAACTTTTTTTATTATAAAATCTGGAAATTTGACATATTTAATCAATATTCTATGATTCTTATTAGGATATAAAACCATAATAGCTTTTAAATCAGGATCAATTTTCTTATTAAAAGAGAACATAAAATACCTCTGTAATTAATCTTAGTATTATATTATAAGAATATGACTAAATTTGTTAATAGATTAGAAGAATACCCGAAATAAGAAAGCTAATGCTTCCATTTAAGAATAATAATACCTAATATCATCAATCCTAAACCTAAAAATTGCGAAAATGAAAAAGATATTTTTTCGCTACCAAATAAGCCAAAGGCATTAATTATTCCAGCAGCAGCAAGCTGAGCTATTAAAATAGTACCTATTCCTATGGTAGTTCCCAATGATTTTATGCTAAGCATCACTGTAAGTGTAATTATAATTCCTAGTACTCCACCAAGAAGATAAAGTTTATTTACTTCTTTAATGGATTTAAAGTCACCCTTACCCCAAAATAGTACTAGGATAATAGCTATGACTAAGGCAGAACCATGAACAACTACATTAGTTTCCATATCACCAATCCTTTCACTTACACGAGTGTTAAATACACCTTGAATGCTCATGGCAATACCAGAAATAATGGCACTTATAAAACCAAACATATTACATCACCTCAAAGATATTGTGCCAAATAATTTCATATTTAATGTATTTTAAAGATTAAAAAAAGGCATTTGCAATAAGCAAATACCCAATATTATTCGAAAGCTTTATTAATTTGTTCTTCATCGTATCCTAAAGTGACACCTAAGCTTAATACATCTTCTAAAAGTGTATTAAAATGGTCCGTTGAAGGGGATATAATCAAATCATTTATATCAATAAATAGATTTAAAAATTGATCACTTAAGCAGTAATCGCTAGGTCTTAAATTTAATTCATAGGAACTCAAATAGTTCTTGTAAAGCCCTAAATTAATGACATGGGCTAGAAAATCAATATATTTTTCAAATATAACATCATGATTTAATTGGGATTTATTATCAATCCAATATTTATAGCAGCTTGTTTCTTGAGCTAGAAAACTAAGCTTCACTTGTAACTCTAAATGTTTTCTGGCAGCAAGCTTGTAGTCAGATAAGCTGGTATCTATTATTTTTTTAGCGGATTTATCTTTTTGATATTCTGCAAGTGATAAAATGTTCATAATTTATCCTCCTATAGGATTATATTAAAATAATATCATTAATCTAACTATATTTTACAAAAACATTTGATGATTGAAAAGGTTAGTAAACGAATACAAAAAATAAAATTTTGAAAATTTCGAAAAAATAAAAAAATACCATGAAAAATAGACCAATATAGATTCATAATATCTATATATGGAATATTTTTCACGGAAGTTTAAATTTATTAGAAATGCTTTAATGGATATGTTTGAATTAAAATTTCTCTTCTATTGTTAGAAATCTTCCAAAGTTCTAATCTATTAACTTTTAGAGTTGATAAATTAGACTTTAATTCAGTTGGTCCATCAATTTTTTTAACTTCTTTATTAAAGTAGTTCATATTAGCTAGAGTTAGGTGAATATTTTCATTTGCATTTAAACTTTTAGTATTAAATCCATGCAGTTTAAGGTTATCAGATAATAATCTACTTAATTTTTTAATATATCCTATATCATTTACTTGTAAATTTAAAGTTTTACTAGTATCAGACACACTAACTTTTGAAGATAATTCCACTTTAAAAAATTTATATGGTTTAAGAATTTTGTCTATAACAAGATTTAATTTATCAATGTTAGGGTTTTCTAATACCTCTAGAGGAATATAAGGAATAGGAGAATTCCTATTGGCTTTATATCTCTTAGAAAGATTCTTTTGAATTGGACTTAAGTTTTTGTATGATTCATCATCAAACAAAGCTACTAAATAATATTTCATAAATATGACCTCACAAGCTAATTTTTATATGCAAACTTTGTAATAAATTATATCACATTACCAATAATATTACCAATTACTATAAGTTTAAATCAAAAGGTTATTACATTGGCTAAATAAACAATATATTGGAAGAAAAAAACCTGTTAACACTGATAGACTTTATGTTATAATGGTTAGAGTTGATTTTATGAAAATGAAAAAAATTGTCTTTTTGATGCAAATATGGATATATTTTACGAAGTAAGGATAAATTAATTATATATAATTTTAGGTAAGGGTGAATAGGATGGAAACATTAATTATTAATGGAGGCGGAACTTTAAGAGGATCTGTCGAAATAAATGGAGCAAAAAACGCAGCAGTAGCTATTTTACCTGCAGCTGTATTAGCAAGTAAAAGTAAATGTGTTATAGATAACATACCAGATATAGAGGATGTACATTGCTTGGAAAGAATTTTATTGGATTTAGGCTGCAGTGTAAAAAAAACTTCTAAAAATGTTTTAGAAATTGATGCTACAGATATTAATACTGTTAATGCGTGTACGGAAGATGTGAGAAGAATGAGAGCTTCTTACTATTTCATTGGATCTTTACTAGCAAGATTTAAAAAAGCTAAAGTTGAATTGCCTGGAGGATGTCCAATAGGAGTAAGACCTATTGATCAACACATAAAAGGTTTTGAAGCTTTAGGAGCTAAAGTTACAATTGAGCATGGTGCTGTTTTAGTGGAAGCAGAAAGCTTAAAGGCAGCAAACATTTTCTTTGATGTAGTATCTGTTGGTGCAACAATAAATGTTATGATAGCAGCAACAATGGCTGAAGGAACAACTGTTTTAGAAAATGTAGCAAAAGAGCCTCATGTAGTTGATGTTGCTAACTTCTTAAACTCAATGGGTGCAGATATTAAAGGTGCAGGAACAGATGTAATAAGAATAAAAGGTGTTAATGAATTAGTTGGATGCAATTATAGTGTTATTCCAGATCAAATTGAAGCAGGAACATTTATGATTGCTGCTGCAGCAACAAAAGGTGATGTTACAATAACTAATATAATTCCTAAACATTTAGAATCAATTAGTGCTAAGCTTATTGAAATGGGAGCTATTGTGGAAGAAGATGATGATAGTATAAGAGTTACGGTAGATAATAAATTAAGAGGTGTTAATGTAAAAACTGCACCATATCCAGGATTCCCTACAGATGTACAACAACCTATGTCAGTATTATTAAGTGTAACAAAAGGAAGAAGCTTAGTTACAGAAAGTATATGGGAAAACAGACATAAGCATACAGATGAATTAAAGAAGATGGGTGCTATGATAAAGGTTGAGGGAAGAACAGCTATTATAGATGGTGTAGAAAATCTTGAAGGAGCCAAAGTAATTGCTACTGACTTAAGAGCTGGTGCTGCAATGGTTATTGCTGGGCTAATAGCTAATGGAGAAACAGAAATAGTAGATATTGAGCATATAGATAGAGGATATCCTCATATTGAAGAAAAATTCAGAAGCTTAGGAGCAGACATAAGAAGAGTAGTAAGATAATTCTGGGGGAATTAAGATGAAATTTTGCTCATTATATAGCGGAAGTAGTGGAAACAGTATATTTATAGCATCAGATAATGCTAAAGTATTAATTGATGCTGGCTTAGCGGGCAAAAAGATAGATGATGCCTTAAAGCATATTGGAGAAGAATCAAGTAGTATAGATGGAATTTTTATAACACATGAACATATTGATCATATAAAAGGTGTAGGTGTTTTATCAAGAAAGTATGATATTCCTATATATGCTAATGACAATACATGGGCTGTTATGGAAAAAAACATAGGAAAGATAAAAGAACATAATATAAGGATAATGGATAGAAGATCATCTATTACAATCAATGATTTAGAAATAAAATCTTTTAATATACCTCATGATGCAATAGCACCAGTAGGATATACTGTATCTTCTGCTGAAAAAAACGCAAGTGTAGTTACGGACTTTGGTGTTTTCACTGAGGAAATAAGAGATAACATAATTGATTCAGATATTATATTATTAGAAAGTAATCACGATGTTAATATGCTTAGAATGGGACCTTATCCTTATAAATTAAAGCTTAGGGTTTTAGGGGAAAATGGCCACTTATCCAATGAAGATTGTGGCAGTGCTATTGTAAGTTTACTTAAAAATGATAAAAAGAAGCAGATAGTGCTAGGGCATTTAAGCGGAACAAACAATCATCCTGATTTGGCTTATCAGACAGTTGTAGATGTACTTTCTGCAAATGGTATAAGGCCAGGGGATGATGTCATCTTACAATTGGCTAGTAGACATAATCCAAGTGAAATAATATTGTTATAAAAATATTGAAAAAAATATGTTACATAAAGTATAATTTTAGTAGCAACATTAAATAAAGAGGAGAAAATACTATGAGTTTATATACACAATGGACAGAAATGGTTGTAGAATATGTAAAAACTAAAGGAGAAAAAGCTTTTTGGGCTGAATATACAAAGGTTGAAACAGCAATATACAAAGATTTATTAGGTAACCACAAAGAAGCTGTAAAGACTACAATTGCTGATTTAGCTAAAAAATATGAAACTTCAGTGGAATTCATCATGGGATTTGTTGATGGAATAAATGATAGCTTAAATAATTCATATGATTTAGAGACTTTAGATGAAAACACAGAATTAACTTTAGATGTTAATTTAGAAAAATTATATTTTAATATGTTAGAAGCTAAAGCTAACTACCTTTATACATTACCACAATGGGATGGAATATTCTCAGTAGAAAAGAGAAAAGAAATTCAAAAAGCTTACAAGACAACAAACATGGTTATCAATGATAACAAGGTTGGTAGAAACGATGCTTGTCCATGCGGAAGCGGTAAGAAATATAAGAAATGCTGTGGAAAGTAATATAAATTATAAAAGAGATTTGATGTATGTCAAATCTCTTTTTGCTAATATTTATCGAAATTTATGTATTGAATAAGAAATACATTACTTTTACTGTCAACTTTAATGAGGCTTTTAAATAAATTATAATAAGAGTTTCAAAGACAGGAGAAAGACAAATGTTTAATATATTTCCATATGTGTTTCAGACAACTTTTAATACCTTAATGAATAATGATTTTATAGATAGTATTATTGATAGCGTTTTAAATAATGAAACTGTTAATAATATGATAAATGAAATAGAAAATATGGCATCTTTAGATATAAATCTTAGTGAAAGGGAAAAAGAATATATAATAAGTGGAAGATTACCAGGAGTTAAGAAGTCAGATATTGATGTAGATTACAATAATAACTATGTAACCATAAAGGTTAAAAGAAATCAGTTTTTTTCTAATGGGCAAAATTTTTCAGTAACAATTATAGGGCCGGAAAATGAAGAAATAAAGGATTTTTATGTAGGAAATGTTGATCCATATAGTATTAAAGCTGTGTTTAAGGATAATTTGCTTACTGTACATGTTCCAAAGAAAAATAAGATTGATGATAAAGTTACTATAATTAATGTAGATTATACAGTTAAATAATGTATAGATTAAGGAGGAAAAATGATGAACATAACAATAATTTCAGTAGGAAAGCTTAAAGAGAAATATTTAAAGCTAGCTATTGATGAATATACTAAAAGATTAGGAAGATACTGTAAGGTTGATATAATAGAGCTACCAGATGAAAAAACACCTGATAATGCTTCAGAAAAAGAAGAACTTCAGATAAAAGATAAGGAAGGGGAATTAATCCTTTCTAAGATTAAAGACAACATGTTTGTGGTGGCTATGGATTTAAATGCAAAACAAATGACTTCTGAAGAATTTTCTAAGTTTATTGAAACACAAGGTGTAATGGGAAACTCCAATATAGCCTTTGTTATAGGAGGAAGCCTTGGTCTATCTCAAAATGTTATAAAAAGAGCTAATCATAAAATTTGTTTCTCTAAAATGACATTTCCACATCAATTATTTAGAGTGATGCTTTTAGAGCAAATTTATAGAGCATTTAGAATAATGAAGAATGAACCGTACCATAAATAAGTGAGGTTTTTACTGAAATTGTAAATATAATAATGTTATAAGATATTAAAACTCTTGTTTGTATTTAAATATACAGGTAAGAGTTTTTTTGTCCAGAATAAAATAATAAAGGTTATTAAAATAAGAAAGTTATATTTATAAAAAATAGAATAATATGGTATAATAAAATATTAGTACTATATATAGAAGTAAGATAAAAATTAATGGAGAAAAATATGATTACGATAATGATAATAGATGATAATGAACAACTTCAAAATGAAATTGGGAATTTATTGACCATAAATGGTTATTCAGTTTTAAAACCAAAAGATTTTGATAAGATACCTAAAATGGTAAAAGATGATAGTCCAGATTTAGTATTATTAGATATAAATCTACCAAGTGATGATGGATTTAAATTATGTACAGAGATACGTAGCTTTTCAAAGGTGCCTATAATTTTTATAACAAGTAGAAATACCAATATAGACGAGCTTATGGCAATCACCTTAGGTGGAGATGACTATATAACAAAGCCATATAATACCCAAATACTTTTAGCTAGAATAAATGCCTTAATAAAAAGAGCTTATCCTAATGATTCTAACTTAGATATTATTGAGTACAATGGGTTAAAGTTAAATATTCTATCAAGTACTATTGAGTATAAGGGAAATAGTAAAGAGCTTACAAAAAATGAAATGAAAATATTGTATTACTTATTAATAAATAAAGAAAAGATAGTATCTAGAGTAGAAATTATGGAATACTTATGGGATAGCTCTATGTTTGTAAATGATAATACTCTTACAGTAAATATAACAAGAATAAGAAATAAAATTGAAGAAATAGGATTAAAGGATTTTATTAAAACTAAAAGAGGACAGGGTTATATAATATGAATTTTAAAGAGTATCTAAAATATAACATAGGAAATATATTGTTAAATATCATGTCTTTAATATTTTTAGAAGTGTTTCTTTTAAGCATAGACAATGAATTAAAACCATTAATAATTATAGCAGTAATTTGGGGGTGTGTTTTATTTGGATATTTGATTATCGCCTATATAAAAAGAAAAGATTATTTTATCTTTGTAGAAAAGTGTATATGCAATATAGATAAAAAGTATTTAATAAGTGAGGTATTAGAGGTACCACCTTTTATTGAGGCAAAGCCCTATTATTTCCTTTTGAAAAAATCTAGTAAAGCAATGAGGGAAGAGATTAATAAAGAAAAATTAAGATTAAAGGATTATAAAGAGTATATAGAACAATGGATTCATGAAGTAAAAACACCAATTTCTCTTATTAAATTAATTGAAGAAAATAATAGAAATGCTAACAGTTCAGCAATACTTATGCAACTGGAAGAAATAGATAGATATGTGGAGCAAGCTTTATTTTATGCAAGAAGTGAAGATGTTGATAAAGATTATCTTGTAAAGGAGATAAGTCTTAAGAGTTGTGTAAACAACGTTATTACAAGAAATAAGCAAGGCTTTATTTTAAATAATATTGATATAGAAATTGAAGACATAGACACAGAGGTATATTGTGATAGTAAGTGGCTTGAATTTATTTTAAATCAAATAATAGTAAATTCTATAAAGTATAGAAATAACATAAATCCAAAAGTTAAGATTTATTTACAAGAAATTAAAAATGGGACTAAATTAATTATTGAGGATAATGGTATTGGAATTTCTAAAGATGAAATAGAGAGAATATTTGAAAAAGGATTTACAGGGAATATAGGTCGTATAAACAGTAAATCTACAGGGATTGGATTATATTTGTGTAAAAAATTGTGTGATAAATTAGGACTATTAATAGGTATAGAATCAGAAATAGATACTTATACAAAAGTTAGTATTACTTTTCCTATGGGAAGTTTTTGTAAGTTCTAAGTTACTAATGTTACAATATTGTCACCTAAAAGTAATATTAAATCGAATCTAGTATGTGATATATAAGTTAAAATATCTTTGAGGTGATAATTAATGAATGAAGTATTAAAAATAGACAATATTGAAAAATACTATGGAAATAAAGGGAATATAGTTAAAGCTATTGATGGAATAAGCTTTAATGTGAAAAAAGGTGAGTTTGTAGGGGTAATGGGACCGTCAGGGTCAGGAAAGACAACATTATTAAATTTGATAGCTACAATTGATGATGTAAGTGCAGGAAGTATTTATCTAGATGGAAAAGATTTAACTGAAATAAACCAGAAGAAAATAGCTAAGTTTAGAAGAGAAAATTTGGGTTTTATATTCCAAGATTTTAATTTGTTAGATACATTAACTATACATGAAAATATAGCTTTAGCACTAACTATAAATAAAACTAAAAAGAGTGAGATAGATAATAAAGTAATAAACGTAGCAAAAGAACTAGGAATAGAAGATTTGCTTTCAAAATATCCTTATGAGGTATCAGGTGGACAAAAACAAAGAACTGCATGTGCAAGGGCATTAGTAACTAATCCTAAACTTATATTAGCAGATGAACCTACAGGTGCATTAGATTCAAAAGCGGCTCAAATGTTAATAGAAATGATATCAAATTTAAATAGAGATTTAGAGGCAACAATATTAATGGTAACTCATGATTCATTTACGGCTAGCTATTGTGATAGAATATTATTTATTAAGGACGGTAAAATCTTTACAGAGTTAGTAAGAGGTACAAATACAAGACGACAATTTTTCAATAAAATATTAGATGTAGTAGCTTTATTAGGTGGTGATGTTAGAGATGTACGCTCAGCTAGCCAAAACTAATGTTAGAAAATCTATTAAAGATTATTTGATTTATTTTATAACTATAGCAATATGTGTAAGTTTGTTTTATGCAATTACATCGCTTTCTAGTTCTGATTATGAATTAATTACAGAAGAATCCTATAACTTTAGAGCTTTAAAGATAATATTACAGTATTCAACTTATTTGATTACAGCAATTCTTATTTTACTTATAGCTTATGTTAATAAATATATGATAGGGAGACGTAAGAGAGAATTTGCCACATATGTGTTACTTGGAGCTGAACAAATAAGTGTATCATTGATGTTTTTTATTGAAACAATTGTAGTAGGATTTTTAGCTATAATAACAGGAATATTGGTAGGAACTTTATTTTCTCAAGCAATTACAGCGATAGTGTTAATAAGTGCAAAGCAGGAAGTAGTCTTTAGTATAAAGTTATATGCTGATACAGTGGTAATTACATTTATATTTTTTATATCTATGTTTTGTATAATTGGACTGTATAATGTTATAGTTTTAAGAAAAATAAAGCTTATAGATATGATAAATGCACATAAACAAGTTGAATTTCAATTTAAAAGAAGTAACAAAGTGTATATAGCAATATTTGTAGTATCAATAATTATGTATATTATTAGTGGTAGCTATACTGTTAAATTAATAAATTCAGAGATTGATTATAGTGTAAAATCATTGATGTATATAGGAATATCTTTGATTACTTTTATAATAGGGACTTATGCATTATTTTATTCAATAGCTTATATTATGATTTATATAAAAAATAAATGCATTAATTTTAAATATGAAGGAACAAATTTATTTTTAATAGGGGCAATAGTATCTAAAGTAAAGACAGCTCCAATATTAATGGCTACAATATCAATTACTTTTTTAGGTGCTATGATAAGTTTTATAATGACACTTGTAATGTCTCAGTGGTCAATGGGATATTTAGATATGAGAGTTCCTTATGATATAGAGATAAGAAATAATTATAGTACTAATTTTTTAGCTCAATCTAATATAGATGATATTAAAGTAATTCCTAAATTAGATTATAGTGAGATTGTAGACTGGTTAAATAATAATGGGAAAGACATAGAGAGTTATTGTCAGGTAGAAAAATATATTATAAGTCACGATGATAATATTAAATCAACTTTAGCAATAAAACTAAGTGATTTTAATAAATTAAGAACCATGCTAGGCTATGATGAAATTAAACTTAATGATAAGGAATTTACAACCCAATGGCATAATGCTGTTAGTGATGAAGTAATAAATAATTATGTAGGCAAAAATTCAAAGCTGAATATCAATGGAGTAACATATAATATTAGCCAAGATTCAAGTTATAAGGAATCTATTGGAGAAGGTTTTTACTTTAATTCTGATAATATTATAATTTTACCTGATGAAGTATGTGATAACCTTGACTTTATAGAAACTAATTTTGTTGCTAATATTGAAAATAAGATGAAATATGAAGAGGCTAATGAATTTAGACAAAATTATATTTATAATTGGTTTAGAAGTAATAATTCTGAATTTGTAACAAAGTATAGTGATGAAAATGACATAATAACATATAGGGTAATTGATATAAGAATCAAATCACTAGAAATTAATAATATTTTAACAACAACCTTAGCCATGAGAATTCTTGGAGTATATTTAGGGATAGTACTTTTAATGATAAGTTTAACTATTTTATCACTTAGCCAGCTTACTGATTCTATTGAGCATAAAGATAGGTTTAATGTGCTTAGAAAATTAGGTGTTGAAGAAAATCAAATAAATAGGATTATTTTAAAACAAATTTCCATATATTTCATAGTGCCTATTGTTATAGCAATGATTGGGGATGCTATATTTATATATAATTATTATCTAATTTATAATGATATAATTACAGTTTTTGTTGGGAATATAGAATTTATTTTAAGTATAATCTTTGGAGTTGCTTTAATGATTGTTATTTATATTTGTTACTTTATAGGAACATATTATACATTTAAAAGAAACATTAATTATTAAAACTAATTGGTAAATTACTTTTAGTAGTTAGTTTTGATAAATAATTGTATTTTAGAACTAAATCTAAAATATAAATATATATTATATTTTAGAATAATATATTTAATAAGACATTACTTATAATAAACTTTTATGTGTAATTAGATTGCATATAGAAGTTTTTATATTTTAGGGAGGATTGATGATGAAGAAGGTTTATAAAGAAAATCAATTACTAGAGGTAAATAATATACCATCAGAAGTAATTGAAAGTATAAAAATAACAATAGATATACTGAATGAAAACTATGGAGCTGATAGAGATGTAGAATCTGATTTAGGTGGATATTTAGTTATAGCAGAAAATATCGTAGATATCGAAATACTGAAACAAGATAAGTTGCAAGGGTTAATACCAGAATATGCTGATATGATTGAGTGTAGTAGAGGGATAAATTATAATTCGATTCTCTATATACTTTCGAGTGATTTTGCAATAGTAGTAGTAACTACAGAAGAACTTTCTAAGTTCCTACTAGAATAAGATAAGGCGGGTGAATAACATGAGTAAGAAGAGTGAAGAAAAGATAATCAAGGAAACTAAATACTGCAAGATAATAAATCAAGGAAAAGTAGGAGAAGGAGAGTACACATACTCGATAGAGAAAATCTACATCAAGGAGCTAAAGAGAGATGAAGTTAGATTCTGTGTCTACAAGGCAACAAGAAGAGGTGATGAAACATACATTCCAAGAAGTCTTGATGTAACAGAGCTAGAACTAATAGAGTTAATAAAAGAATCAATAAGCAGAAAAGTATTTTCAGATGAATTCATTGAAATGTTAAAACAAGAAATAAATAAAGTTTAGAAGTCTTAATTGCTTAAGAATAAGTAATTAAGACTTTTACATTTTAAGGAGGTAATAGGAGTGAAGAGAATTCTATGTGTAGGTGTAATAAGAGGTGGAAAGATTACTATAAAAACTTTTAATGATAAGGAGATAAAGAGATATGTTAAAGAATAACAGATATATAACTAGAGGTGTAAATGAGGATGTAGACATAAGACTACAATTAATAATATGGAGCATGATTGATAAGCTAAAAGACAAAGGAAATGTTGAACTAGATTACTTACAGGTTTTCAAGATAAGAAAAGAAGGAAAGAAAATTGTAATAAATCAAAGTCAAGAAGTTCCAGAGTATTCATGTTCATATGAAATAGAGATAGAAGATATTCAGATAGATAGTGAGATTAAAATATATGTAATAGATAGTGGAGCTGAAGGAAGCACTATGCTATTTCCTTGGGAGTATTGATGAGAGGAGGGAGAAAATGAATACATTAAGTAAAGAGAAGACCTTTGATTATGATAGTAAAGAACTTCTAGGAGTAATGCGTTTTGATTTCTATGATGGAAGATTAGCTAACCAGTGGAGTCCAAGAGATTTAATAATTGAATTGAATAATAAAAATGAAATTGATTTAAGAAAGTTACAGAGAGAACTTAATTACATTCAATTCGAGCTAATAGATAATTTTAATAATGTGGTTAATCTATGTAATGGTACAGGATATGATAATGAAACTCTATTATATATTGATTTAGAGTTAAGTAAATATGTAATTAAACTTATACCAGTTAGAGATAGTTATTCATATATTTATACTTACTTAAAGGAGGTGGAGTAATTGAATATTTTACTTATATTAAAAATAACTATAACAGTTTTAGAAATGATAGCATCAGGTTTATCAGAAGCTCAAGCAGTATCTAAAGCATCAGCTATGTTTGGAGTATCTAAAGATTTCATAAGAAAATTTCTATAAATAAAAATAAATTAATTTTTATTAAGTATTCATTAGATTTTAAATAAATATCGAGTGAATTTTTTATAATTAAAAAATCTAAGAAGTTTAATTAATAAGTGATATATAATATCATCACAATTAATAAGTAATAGTTTTAAATTATACAATTAAATATATATTATAAATATGAAAAAGAGTTAATGTTTCCAATGAGAGAAGCATTAACTCTTTTTAGATTAGTCAAGTGATTTTTCCTTGTAAAATCCATTGGCTTTTCAATCTTATGAAAACTTTTTAATGGAGGTAATATTTAATGTGAAAGAAGAGGAGTTGATTGAACAAGAAAACATGAGTAAAAAGAGTGAAAATTACAGAGGTATCTATAAAGATATGGTTGAAGTTCTAGGGCATGATATAACTCTAAAAGTATATGAAAATTATAAAGGACAACAGATAACATTTCCAATGAGATTATATTCAGATAAATATGTAATAGATTATCTAAATAAATATTACAATGGAAAGAACTTAAAACAGATATCAAGAAATTTAGGATACACTTGTAATTGGCTACAAAAAGTAATAAAGAAAAATGAAATTAAAAAGAACGATTAAGAGGGGAATGAAAAGAATGTCATTTTTTGTATGGAAAACAGCTATTCAATGTAAATTGAATGATATAAAAACAGATATTGTAGGAAGTCATAGACAAAAAGAAACCAATAGATATATTCGTAAAACAAAGCAAGAAGCCAATCCAACTATAGTTACTACAAGAGAAGACTTAAAATATTATTTAAAGAAAAAATATAATCTAATATACATAGAGGGAGAACTATATCATGAAATGGAGAAGAAGGATTATAAGAAAATATTAAATAGTGCGGGAAAGACAATGTCTAAGGTAGGAGGAAATACAGCAATAGTAAGTGGAGTAGTTACAGCTGGAATGAGTCCTTTTACAATACCACTTGCTTTAAGTGCAATGTTTCTAGGTGTAATATCTAAGAGCGATTTAGATAATTATGAATATATAATTGATAAAAATGAGGAGCGTATAATATTAAAACATAAAGGGTATAATCCAAGATAGGTATTTAGTAATTTTTAAGAGAGTAGATAGGTTTATGTAAAAATAAATTTATTTACTCTTTTTTGTAATTAGTTAAGCAAACTGAATAGATAAAAAGAGGGAAAGTTATTTTTTTTATTTAGAGTTCTAAATATAGGATGGGAATAGGGGGTAAATATGTAGCGATAAATAATTTATAAACAAAAAATATTTAAACTTTATTATAATTATACAATATGTAATAATTTATAAGTAAAGGAGGAATTTTTTTTGGCTACAAGAGGAAATAAACTTAGAGATATTGATTACACGCTAAGTGATTTAGAAAAAGATGTTGATTTTTGTAAGAAAACATTAAGTAATAAGATTAGTTCAATTTGTGAAGAGGCAGGGATAGAATCTTATAAAATACGAAGTAATGAATCAGAAAAGGGTGATTATATTCTTTTATTTGAATGGTATGAATTATTAAAATTATTGATAGAGTTTCAAAAGGAAAATCCATTTGGAAGAGCAAATCCATCTAAAAATAAGAAGATAGAAGATATAGAATTATATTATGAAAAGATATTTGCAAGAATAAATGAGCTACCTAAATATATAAAGGATGATATAGAAGCTAATAAATATTATATTGAGAATAAAAAACTACCAAAATCTATGAGAAAGTTGATTGAAAAAATATCAGAGTTAATATCAGCAATCTTTTTAATAGCTAGTGATGAGCAGGTAGAGTTTATGGATTATATATCAAAGTCAATAGATGTGTGGATTAATAATTTATATTTTAATAGAAATGCTTTAAGAGTAGCTATGAAAGATTATGCTAAGGTTTGTGGATATGAATATACGGATTTAAAATTTTATTCCATTATTGATTTATTGATGGAATACTTAAAGGAAATGGTAGACGAATATAATTTTGAATCAATAGAGTCAAAAAAAATAGGATATGACAGTATATTAGAAGATTTATTACCTAATGTTAATATAGAAGATAAAAGAAAAATTTTCTCAGATATGCTTCAAGAGAATTTTTATAATGAGCTTGAGTTAGATGATGAAGAAGAAAAGGAGTTAAATGAAGTTTTAACTGAAATGAATAAAGAGAAACGAGACAAAGATTTTATTTCAATAAAAAAAGAAATGTTGATTAATACAAAAAATGATATTGAAATATTAAAAAGGAAATTACAACTAATAGAACAATCTAGCAATATTGATGAGCTAGTAGATGCTACAGTTAGAAGGTTTAATTATATAGGAAAAGACTTTGATGAGTTTAAGAAAAAAGTGAAAGAAAATACATATAAATATAGCGAAGATGTAAATAAATTTATAGTTAGTATAGTAACTAATAATTATATTAAATAGTAAGAAATTATTCTAAAAAAGGGAAGTAAGTGATTTAACTTATTTCTCTTTTTAACTTTAATATATATTTTTTTTATATTATAAGTGTGTAGCAAGCGAGCTACAAAGTGTTCTTTAAAAATTTAATAACAAGCATCTAAGGAGAGAAATCTTATGGAAAAATCAAAAGTTGTTTTCACGGACATTGAAACTACTTCACTACACTTTATGAATGGTGTAATAAGATTAATAGCTTTTGCTGAAGGTAATAGTGAAGTAGTTACTCAAACTGTGGTAGATGATGAATTAAGAGAAATTCTAAAGAATAAAGATATACTTAAAGTTTTTCATAATGCCAAGTTTGATGTAGAATTCTTCATACATAATGGATATGAGGTAAACAATTACTCATGTACTTTAGTTATGGCTCAAGTATTAGGAGAAAAGGAATTGAGCCTTAAAGCATTAACTAATAAATATCTTGGAATTGAGATGAATAAATCTATGCAAGATAGCAAGAACTGGAGTGATGATAAATTAACTCAAGAGCATATTGATTATGCTATTAATGATGTTACTAACACAAGATTGTTATACTATAGGCTTTTAGATGAACTAGCTAAGAGAAATCTATTAGAAACTTATGAAAGAGAAAGAAGAGCTTTACCTTCTATAGTAATGTTAGAACTTAATGGTATAAAGATGAACTTTGACCAGTGGAATAAAGTATTAGACTATGATAGAGAACTTTGTGATGAAATCCAGAGAGATGTAAGAGGGATATTAGGTTTAGAAGAATTAAATCTAAACTCTCCAAAGCAAATAGTTGAAGCTTTATATGAGTATGGAATTAAGTTATATTCAACTTCTGATGATGAATTAGCTAAATATTCAGATGACCATGAAGTGGTCAAGCTTATAAGAAAGTATAGAAAGTTAAAGACTAAGATAAGGACTTATGGCGACAAAATGAAAACGTTTTTATGTGAAGATGGAAGAATTAGAGGTTCATGGTGGCTAATAGGAGCTACTTCTGGAAGAATGTCTTGTAGCAATCCTCCACTTCAGGCTATGCCAAGTAGCAGTAAGGAGTTTTTTGTTGCAGAGAAAGGAAATAAGCTAATATGTGCTGATTATTCACAAGTTGAGCTTAGAGTTCTTGCAAGTATTTCTAGAGATGAAACTTTAATTAATTACTTTAATGAAGGTGTTGACCTTCATGCAGGTACAGCTAGTTTAGTTTTCAATAAACCTATGGAAGAAGTTACTAAGGAAGAAAGGCAAGTAGGAAAGAGTCTTAATTTTGGTATATGCTATGGGATTACAGCTTATGGTATCCAAAAAAATCTAAGAAAATTTGGCATAGACATATCATTAGAAGAATCAGAGAGATATAGAGTTGAGTTTCTTAAAGGATATCCAAAGATAAAAGAACTTCAAGACAAATTACTAAGGGCTAATGGAATTATGAGTTTGGGAGGACGATATTGGGAAGGTAGGGCTTTATCAATGACTCAAAGATTAAATATCCCAATTCAAGGGTCAGCAGCAGAGGGGTTAAAAGAAGCTTTAGCATTACTTGTATGTAATATAAAGAGTTCTTGGAAGTTAGTAGCTGTAGTTCACGATGAAGTTGTTATAGAAGTTGGAGAAGATGATGTAGAAGAAGCAAAAGATGTTTTGAAATGTTGCATGATTAATGGAATGAAAAAAATTATCAAGAATATCCCAGTTATTGTTGACATTTCAATAAGCAATAATTGGTGTAAGTAGAAGGAGGAATTATAAATGATTTTTAGAAACAAGTATGAAATTTTAGGGACAACTAAAATTAAGCCTAATTTAAATGAAGGTGATTATGAATCAATAATACAAAATATAATTTATTTAACAAATCAGAAAACAGATTGGGGGTTTAGAGATTTTCTTGAAGTAATATATGAGATTGACGATGATACAACAAAGCAAACAAAAAAAGAAAATATAATGATATCCCAATCAGAAAACTCTAAATGTTTCAAATTCTTAAATGATGTTTATAAAGGTGATATTCCTGATGAGATAGATATTGAAGAACTAATAGGTAAGAAATGTATATTAACTATTAAGCATAATGCTGATGATAAGGGAAATGTTTATGCAAATATAGTAGAAAGAAAGTTTTATTAATTATAAGATGACTTAGTTTTTCACTAAGTCATCTTAAAGAAGGAGAGATAGAAATGGCAGATATAGCAAGAATAAGACAAAGGAGACCAGTTCCAAAAGTTACATGTAAAAAACCTATAATAAAATCCGAAGATTTAGAGATAGAACAGAGACTTGATAGAGAAGAAAGTATTAAAGACGACAATAGAAGTCAAAATAAAAAAAAGTATATTGATTTGGAAGAAATTTTAGGAAGTGAAGAGAGTGTTTTTATCAAAAATTTTAGATTTGATATACATGGTTTATATTTTAAATGTAAGGATAAAGAATCTGGAGAAATAAAAGAGAAGAAAATTTCAGATGGCGTTTATATTAAAGATAAAGTTTACAATATTGATAATCAAGAAGTTTATACAAATGTATTATACAAGTTTGATGATAGTTTTAATGAAATTAAATGTCCTATGAATTTTATTCTACCTAATGAATTATCAAAGAGAGTTATTAATGGATTTGATATTCCATATGCCAATAGAGGTTTAATATCTGAATTTTTAAGTTTGGAAGGTAAAATTGCACCTTGTATCAATGTTTATAAAAATGTTGGATGGCATAAAGCTATAAGTTCAGATGATGAGTATATTTTTAGGCATGAGAGGACAATAACTAATGATGAAGATGAGAAGGCTATATGTGATGTAGAAATTTCAGACTATGATTTACGACATAAAGGCTATTTACATAGTTGGGTTACTATGTATAGAAAACACATAAAGGGCAACATTCAGTTAGAAGCATTAATTTGTATGGCAACATCTTCGGTAATTGTAGGGAAGTTAGCTAGAACAACTGGAGAAATGGAGAGTTTATTAATACATATATATGGAAATAGTACACAAGGTAAAACAACAGGTGCAATGACGGCAGTTTCGCTGATGGGAAACCCTAGTACTAAGAATAAAGGACTTATAAGACTTTGGAATGGCACAAACAATGCCATAATGAATTCTTTAGGAGGTAATTTTGGAATTCCAGTAGTTTTTGATGAATTATCAATGAGTAGAGAAAATGACTTTACAAGTATGATTTACTCAATGGTTAGTGGAAAGGATAAAGCAAGATTAAATGATTCAATTACACAAAGAGAACAGGTAGAGTGGTCTACTGTAATAATTTCTACAGGAGAGCAATCTATTCTTGAAAGAACTAATAAAAATGCTGGATTATCAATTAGAGCAATTGAATTTGCTAATATTCAATGGACTAAATCTGCTGAAGATGCAGAAGAAATAAAGAGAGTAATTCTTAATAATTACGGAATAGGAGCAGAATCAATAGTAAGACAAGTAAACTATTTAAAGGAAGAAGGGGTACAAGCTTTGCTTAATAAATGGACAACTAAGCTGAAAGAGATACTTCCAAGAAATAAGTTTAGAGATAGAATTGCAAATAAGCTAGCAATAATACTTGTTACTGGTGAAATAATAAATGATTCCATAGGAATTGATTTAGATTTAGATAGTATACTTAACTTTTTAGTTGAGAATGAAGAAAAAAATATGCTTGAAAGAGACATTGGAGCAAAGGCATTCAATCAGATAATACAAAAAATAATTGAGAATAAAGGCAATTTTAAAATAAATAATATATCAATTAAAAATAATATCTGTTGGGGAAATATTAACTTTAAAGAAGATTACTATGAAGTTGCAATTCTAAAGAATGTTTTAGAAAAGAACTTGAGAGATTTAGGATATGGAGAGCCTAAAGTTGTAGTAAAAGAATGGAAAAACTCTAATTATTTAGATACTGAAAATGATAGAACTACTAAGAGATTCAGACTGTTTAATAGTGAAGAGCAAGAGCTTAGAAAAAATTCATTGGACAAGGAAGATTTACCAAAGAAATTAGATGATACAACATATATTCTAAAAGTACCAAAAGAATATTTAGATAAATTTTTAATTGATAATTAATTAAATCTAATCCCGTAAAACCCGTAATCCCGTTAAAAGTAATAGTTATATATAAAATAAAAGCTAAGTAAGTTAATTAAATTAATAAATTTTATATAGCTATAGAAAAACTACGGGATTACGGGAAAACGGGAAATTAAATAATCATATATAAAGGAGAGAAAATAATGAGTTCTAATAAGAAGAGTAATGAAATAATAGATTTACTATCAGAAATAATAATTAACTTTATATGTGAAAGTAAATCAAATAATAAACCTAGACAGTAAATTAAGTACATATATAAATAATCAAGAAACTGGAGGTAAATATTATGAAAATATCAGGAGTAAGAAAGAAGTTAGAGCAAAAGGAAATGGTTTTAAATAAGTTCAGAAAAGAAAGAGTAAGAGAAGACCATTATAACGGTAAAAATATATTAACTAGGTTAGCAATTAATATAAAATATAACTCTGATAGAAAGATGAATGAGATAGTATCTTTATTAAAAAATATAGATATAAGACCAGAATTTATAATAATTAGACAACAAGAAAGAAAAATAGCAGTATGGTGGCTTTCACAACAGAACAATGTAATTTTGAATGAAAAGAATTATCTAAGATTAATAGATGAGTTCATCGATTATCTTATTAACTTAAATTTAGATAATTGGGATATTGAAATAGGTATGTTTGATGATGACCCAATAGAATTAAATATTAATGAATATGAAAATTTAGAGATTGTTAAAAACCCTAAATTCAATAAAGAAAATTTTGGATTAAAAGGAGAATCTCAAATTCATTTTGAGGAATAGAAAAGTTAATTAATTTTTAGATTGCTATAGAAAAATTACGGGATTACGGGAAACCGGGAAAAATAAATAACTAATGTAAAAAATGAGAAGATAAATATGATAAATGAAATAATTTAAAAAATGTATTAATAAATTTTGATATGAATATTAATGAAAATGGAAAATATCGTTGCTATTATTATTTCAATAATAACGATATTTTCCGTTATAAACTAAGATGATAAGTATATATTATAAATTTGATTAGAGAGAAAATATAAAACTTGGAGGTATATATAATGGTTTTAAAGAAGTTACTTAATAATATAGAAGATGAGAATGTAAGAAAAAGACTAGCCCTGTATACTCGTGTTAGTACTATAGAGCAATCTGAAGAAGGTTATAGTATAGATGAACAAGAAAGATTACTAATGAGTTGGGCAGAGAAAAACAATTATGAAGTGTATAAGTGTTATTCAGATAGAGGAATTAGTGGGAAAGATATTAAAAATAGACCAGCTTTAAAAGAGTTATTAAAAGATGCAGAGGAAAAAAAGTTTGATATGGTTATCTCATGGAAGATAAATCGTATAAGTAGAAAGTTAGCTGATGTGTTAAAGATAGTTGACATATTAGAGAAGAATGATATAACATTCAAATCATATTCAGAGCCATTTGAAACAGATACACCAGCAGGAAAAATGCAATTTCAGATGATGGCATTGATAGGAGAGTTTGAGAGAGGTACTATAGCTCAAAATGTAAAAATGGGAATGTGTGCAAAAGCAAAAGCAGGAGAATGGTGTGGTGGAAGAGTTTTAGGATACGACTTAGTTCCTGTGGAGAATCAAGAAGGAGCTAAAAGAAGAAAAACTAAATTAACTATTAATGAAATAGAAGCAATGTCAGTAAGATTAATCTTTAATGAATATAGTAATGGGAAAGGATATAAGGCTATTACTAATCAACTAAATAAGTTAGGTTATAAGACTAAGAAAGGAAATGATTTTTCAGTAGGTTCAATACGAGAAATTCTAACTAATCCAGTATATATAGGAAAGGTTAGATATAATGTAAGACAAAATTGGTCAGAGAAAAGAAGAAGAAATATAAATGCTAATCCAATAATAACAGATGGAGTACACGAACCTATAATAGATGAAGTACTATGGGATAAGGTACAAGCAATCATGGAAAGTAAGAAAGGTAAGCCTTCAAGAATATATGATGGTGAATATCCATTAACAGGGATATTAAGATGTCCTAAATGTGGAGCTGGTATGGTCATTTCAAGAACTACCAATAAGTTAGCTGATGGTACTAAGAAGAGAATAGCTTACTACTGTTGTGGGGCATGGAAGAATAAAGGTACAAGTGTATGTAGCTCTAATACAATAAGAGTTGATAAAGCTAATGAGTATGTGTTTAATAAGTTATCAGAATTACTTTCTAATGAGAAAATGGTTGAAACTATAGTAAGGAATGTTAATAGAGAAAGACATAAAAAGATAAATCCAGCTAAGAAAGAGCTAGAAAGAATAGATAAAGAACTTGAAAAGATAGATAGGAAGAAAACTAAACTTTTTGAAGCATATGAAGAAGAAGTAATATCTAAGGAAGAGTTCAAGCAGAGAAAAGGGGAGCTAAATAAAAGGGCAAAATGTCTTCAAGAGGAAAAAGAACCATTGCTAGTTACACTTTCAGATGATGCAAGTGAAGAAATACCTTATGAGTTCATAAAGAGCATACTAGAGAATTTTAGCAAAGTACTAATAGAAAGTACAACAAGAGAGCAACAGAAGAAATTACTTCATATGATAATATCAGAAATAACTATAAATGAATCTAGAGAAATAGATTCAATAAAATTAAAAATAAATGATAACTTAGTTGACTATATAAGTAAGGAAGAAGGAGTATCGATAAAGGATGCTCCTTCTTCTTTTATGTTAAGAAATATTGGAATGAATGTATTAAACTTAGATATTACTATATAGAGAATAGTAATAATGAAATATAGAATATTTATATTTTTATAAATAAATCGTATAATTTTATCATATAGAAATATTTTATATTTATTAGATAAAGTAGAGTTTGAGGAGTGAAATAATTGAAAGAGATTTGGAAAAGGTATAAAGAAAATATAGTAATTTTTCTTTTATGTGCACTATTGTTTTTGGGGATATTATCCATTATTGCCTTGTTATGTGGAGTGATAATGAGAATGTTTGGATTTGAATATGAGTCAGTAGGCAGTATTATTCTGTTTTTTGTAATTGCAACAATTATTTCTTATCCTTTTAGTATGATAGCTATGGTGTTGCCTAAAATATTCCTATCTTTGGGGAAAGTGTCAAAACAAATGGCTATACTGTTTTATATTATCTTAGATACATTTGCTACATTTTATGGTCTGCGTGTTGTCGATTATTTTATGCAGTCTGTTTCGGCAACAGATATTTCTATTGCTATAGTATCTTTGATAATAGCTTTATTTGGAATAAATGATGTTGATAAAAATAAAGGAATAGATTGATAAATCCGAGTTTAATTAATAGATTAATACAAAGAAACCTCACTTATTACCGATACGGAGAACCGTATCATAAATAAGTGAGGTTTTTACTGAAATTGTAAATAGGTAAATTTTATTATAAGAATTAATTGTAAACAGTCTAATTAGACTATTATTAATTACGTTAGTTTTAGATAAATAAAAGAAAGGATGAAAAAAGTGATTAAATCAGTTTTAATGTTAGGTCAGTCCAATATGGCAGGAAGAGGTTTTATTAATGAAGTTCCTCCAATTTATAATGAAAGAATACAAATGTTACGTAATGGTAGATGGCAAATGATGACTGAACCTATTAATTATGATAGACCTGTTTCTGGAATAAGTTTAGCAGGTTCATTTGCAGAAACATGGTGCTGTAAGAATCAAAATGATGTTATTGGATTGATTCCTTGTGCTGAAGGTGGAAGTTCAATAGATGAATGGGCTACAGATAAGGTACTTTTTAGACATGCGATAAATGAAGCTAAATTCGCTATGGAAATCAGTGAATTAATAGGAGTATTATGGCATCAAGGAGAAAGTGATAGTCATAATGGAAATTACAAAGTATATTATGAAAAATTACTTTTAATAATTCAAGCTCTTAGAAAAGAATTAAATATCCCAAATATTCCAGTTATCATTGGAGGATTACCAGATTTTTTAGGAAAAGAAGGATTTGGAAAAAGTTGTACTGAATATAATCTTATTAATAAAGAATTAGAAAGATTTGCTTTAGAACAGGATAATTGCTATTTTGTTACTGCATCTGGTTTAACATCTAATCCTGATGGTATTCATATTAATGCAATTTCTCAAAGAAAATTTGGATTAAGATATTTTGAAGCTTTTTCTAATAAAAAGCATGTATTAGAGCCATTAATGAATGAAAGTGATTTAGAAAATTCAATTTGTTCAAGAGTACCTACTAAGACAGAAAAAATATATATAAAAAGTATGGATTTTGCATTAGGGAAACTAACATATGATGAATTTTTAGCACAAGTTACACTAATTAATAATGACTAAATATAGATAAAAAAGTAGTATACTATAAAGTAAAAATATAAAGGAGATAATATTTTGATACCATTATTAATTTTAGGTTTAATAAAACAAAATCCAGGTTCTTATGGATATGAATTATTATCATTAATGGAAGAGAGACATTACAAATATATAGTTAATTTTACTAAGGGGTCTTTTTATTATAATCTTCAAAAATTAGAGGAAAAAAAATATATTAAAAGAGTTGATAGGTTAGATAATGTTAGAGAAACTCAAAATTATATTATAACCGAACTAGGGAATAAAGAATTTGAAAAGTTAATGTTTAAGTATGGTTCTAAAACTGAGTATATAAATTTACCTTTTTATGGGGCAATGTTATTTTTTGATGAATATAAAAAAGAGAACTTAGAAAAAATAATAGAAATTCAAATAGAGCAAACTAAGGAAAAAATTTTTTTACTAGAAGAATCTATTAAAAATGATAATAGTGTTCAGATGTATTTTAAAAAGATGATGGAAAATTCACTTTCTCATCATTTAGTGAATCTTAAATGGTTTGAAGAGTTAATAAAAATTTTATAAAAGGTTTTTTGTTAAAAGGTGCTAAGAAAGTAAAACTGCTTAATATATAAATATATATTATAGTTAAGAAACTTCTACATGTAATTAGATTACATATAGAAGTTTTTATATTTGATAGTGTAAAGTTTCGTATGAAAAAATAGCATAGGGCTAATTTGGCATAATAATAGAAAAATAACTTTGAAATATCAATTAAAATTCGAAAATTGAA